>NZ_WVTE01000057.1:0-13222 GCF_009939605.1 Rhodococcus sp. YH1
GGACGAACCGCACTCCCGGAAGACCCGCTGCCGCGGTTGTGGAGAAGTCGCGAGTTATCCACAATCGGACCGAGCGGGGCCTTTTCGTTACCGGCGGGAGGTTGTTGTCGGTGTTACCCGGTCGATGCCGCAGCGACGGCCCGTTCGTCGCAACAAGCTCCCGTTCGGCGCGGAGACGGGCTACAGGAGGCTGCGGGGGCGGATGGCGTTGGCCAGGTCGACGAGGGTGTAGCGGTGGGTGCGGGCGGGGGCGTTGCGGGCGAGGGCGCGCAGGCCGGACTCGGTGCCGGCGCGAAGTCCCTTCTCGGTGAAGGGGACGTCGAGGATCGGGTCGAGTTCGCGGCGGGCGGAGTGGCCGGCGCGCACCCAGTCGAGTGCCGTCGACAGCACCAGGGTGCGCATCTGCAGGAACCGGCTCTCATCGGGCGACAACGTCCCCACCCGGCGCGCGGCCTCGCGCAGGTCGGCTTCCTCGAGTTCGTCGATCGGCCTGTCGTGCAACAGGATCAGCACCGTGGTCATGCGGGCGACGGCGTGGTGCCGGGAACTCGCGGGTACCTGGTCGAGCGCCGCGATCGCACCGGCCCGGTCGCCGCGGCGGGTGAGCTGCCGGGCGAGGCCGAACGCCGCGCTGACCACGTTGTGGTCGGTGCGCCACACGGTGCGGTAGTAGCTCTCGCAGAATCGGCGCCAGGCCTCGGGATCGTCGCTCTCCCAGTGCTGCAGAATGAGTTCCGCGGTTGCGGCGAGCGCCAGCTTGGGTGCGGTCTCGCCGGGCATTGCCGCGAGTACCTTCTCGAATCTGCCGAAGGAGGACTCGAATTCGCCGTTGACGAGTTCGGCCAGCCCGGCGTACCAGTCGATGCGCCAGTCCGCGCCGAGGTCGCGTTCGAGCTTGCGCAGGATCTCCGCGGCGCGGGTGCCGTGGCCCAGGTCGAGATGGGCGCGCACCTCCGCGAGGGTGATCTCGCGGGAGAACGAGACGTCCGCGGTGCCGACGACGCGTTCGAGCCCGTTGTCGCGCGCGTGCCGCAGCGAGTCGAGGGTCTGCTGGGGCTCGCTGTGCACCGCGGCGGCGAGCAGCGCGGCGCTCGGATCGTTGGGGTCGAGCAGCGGCACCGGTAGCGCCGCCGCCACGTCGCGGGCCGAGAGGTTCTCGTCCCGCGCGACGCCGTCGACGATCGAATCCGTGCGTCCGACGGCCTCGTCCGTCCCGAACGTCGTCCGCTGGCGGCTGAAGACCGACGACAGGCCGGGATGCTCCTCGCCGGTCTGCTGCGACAGGATCTCCCGCAGGACCCCCGTCAGCTGGCTCGCCATCTCGTCGGCCGACCGGAACCGCTGCTGCGGATCGGCGTCGGTCGCCCGCAGCAGCAGCCGGTGGTACGACTCGTACTCCGCCAGCAGCGGTGCCTTCTCGGGGGTGGGCAGGCCGTCGGCCAGGCGGCCCTGCTGCCACGGCATGTCGAGGGTGAGCACGGCCAGGGTCCGGCCGACGGTGTAGATGTCGGTGGCGACGGTCGGGCCCGTGCGCACGATCTCCGGCGCCTGGTAGCCGGGCGTGCCGTACAGGTAGCCGTAGTCCTCGACGCCGGTGACGGCCCCGAGGTCGATGAGCTTGAGCTGCTCCTCGGTGACCATGATGTTCTCGGGCTTGAGGTCGTTGTAGACGAGTCCGATCGAGTGCAGGTAGCTCAGCGCCGGCATGATCTCGAGGACGTACGCGATGGCCTGTTCGACGGGCATCCGGGCCGGCTCGGGACAGCTGTCGAGCACCTCGCGCAGCGAATGCCCGCCCACGTATTCCATGACGATGTAGCCCATCGGGGTGCCGTCCGGGCGCGGGTGCTCGATGAAGTTGAAGATCTTCACGATGCTCGGGTGCGTCACCTCGGCGAGGAACTGCTTCTCGGCGACGGCGACGGCCTGCGCCTCGGCGTCGCCCGAGTGCAGCAGGCCCTTGAGCACGACCCACCGGTCGCTGACGTTCCGGTCGACGGCGAGGTAGATCCAGCCCAGCCCGCCGTGCGCGAGGCAGCCCTGCACCTCGTACTGCCCGCCGACGATGGCGCCGGGCGGCAGCATCGGGACGAACTCGAACGGGGTGCCGCACGAGGGGCAGCGCCCGGAGGTGGGGCCCGGTCCGTTCGGCGTGCTGCGGCCGACCGGCTTGCCGCACTTCCAGCAGAACCGCTTGCCCTCGGCCACGTGCGGATCCGGGAGCACCACGGAGGCCGGGTCGACGGGTGCGGGGACCGGGATGTCCACGAGCCCGGCGAGGCGCCGCCGCGAGGGCACGCGCGGCCGGGACCGCCGCGACGACCGCTGCGACGGGACGCTGCCCCGGGAGCGGGCGCTGCGCTGGGCGGCGGGTGCGGTTTCCGGCGGGGCGCTGCGCTGCGTCGCGGGTCCCGTCTCCGGCGCGGCGCTGCGCTCGGTGGCGGGCCCGCCGTCCGGCGGGGCACTGCGCTGCGTCGCCGCGCCCGGGTCGTGTTCGGTGTCGGACATGCGGCCTCTCAGTCCACGTACGTCGGGGTCGGCGGCGCCGGGGCGGGTCCGAGGACGAGGAGCCAGCGGTTGTAGAGCTGCGTCCACGTCCCGTCGCGACGGATCCGCTCGAGGGTGCCGTTGACGAACCGCACCAGGTCCTCGCGGCCCTTGGCGATGCCGATGCCGTACGGCTCGCTGCCGATCGACGTCCCGACCAGCTCGAGGTACGGATCCTGCGAGGCGAGGCCGGCGAGGATCGTGTCGTCGGTGCTCACCGCGTCCACCTGACGCTGCTGCAGCACCACGAGGCAGTCCGCCCACGTCGGGACGGTAAGGATCGCCGCGGACGGCTGCAGCCGCCGGAGGCGGTCGAGCGACGTGGTTCCCTGCACGACACACACCCGCCGGCCCGCCAGGTCGGCGACGTCGCGGACGTCGGACCCCTTGACCACCAGGACGCGCTGCTGGGCCCGGAAGTAGACGGTGGAGAAGTCGACCCGTTCGCGGCGGGCACACGTGATCGTCATCGTCTTGGCGACGATGTCGACGGTGGAGTCCTGCAGGGCCTGCTCGCGGTCCGCGGAACTGAGGATCCGGAAGTCGAGCAGGTCCGGGCTGCCGAGCAGGTCCCGCGCGATCTCCCGCGCGACGTCCACGTCGAATCCGGTGATCCGCCCGGTCGCCGGATCTCGGAAGCTCATCAGGTTGCTGCCGGTGTCGAGCCCGACGACGAGCCGGCCGCGCGCCCGGATCGCGTCGAGGGTCGGTCCGGTCGTCGCGCCGTCGGGACGCAGGCCGGCGGTGGGGTCGCCGCAGTCCGGTTCCGGGAGGACGGGCGCCGCACTGGGCGCGACGGTGGCGCGTTCCGGCAGGGGCGGCTCGGTGTAGGACGGGTCCGGGTCGGCGAGGATCTCCGGCGGTGAGGTCGCGCAGCCGCCCGTGAATGCGGCGACGGCGACGACCGTCGCGGCGACGAGACGACGCACGTTCACCGGTACTCCCGCAGGCGCGGCCACAGCCCGACGACGATGCCGAGCAGCGCCAGCCCCGTCAACGCCGTCGTGGCGGGGGCGAGCGCGGACAGGGTCTGCGCGGCGCGGTCCTCGTTGCCGCGCAGTTCGGCGCGGGCGAGGTCGATGCCGCGTTCGAGGGCGCGGTCGAGGGTGGCGAACTGGGCGACGGCCTCGTCGGGACCGGGACCGGTCGCGAGGATCGCGGCGGCCGGGAAGTCCCCGCGGTCGAGCGCGGCCTGCATGCGATTGTGCGACGCCAGCCATGCGGTGCGTGCCTCGGCGGCACGCACGGCGGGATCGGTGACGATCTCCACCTCCTCGCCGGACGCATACCCGGCGAGCAGCTCGCCGAGCCGGGACATGCTCTGGTCGAACGTCGCGTCGTACTCGCCGGTGGCGTCGCGGCGCACGAGCTGCAGGGTCTCCGCGGTGCGTGCCTGCTGCGCGAGGATGCGGCTGTCGGTGAACACCCCGAGCGGCTCGGCCCCGTGCACGATCGCCCGCTCGGTCGCGCTCGACGAGATCAGTCCGGCCACGAGCAGCCAGCACAGCAGGATTCCCGTCGCCGCGATCGACAGCAGCAGACCGGGATTGAGGGTGCGACGGCTGATCCGGGAGATGATGACGTGCACCGCGGTGAGCGCGACGACCGTCACCAGCAGCAGACCGATCGACGTCCACGGTGGCTGCACCGACGCGCGCTGCGTCGACGAGACCGCCGAGACGCTCTGCGTGTACAGCTCCTGCGCCATCGGCAGCAGCGCCGACTGCATCAGGTTCGACGCCTCGCCGAGATAGGCGGCACCCACCGGGTTGCCGACGCGGTTGTTCGCCCGCGCCGTCTCGACCAGGCCCGTGTACACGGTGAGGCGTTCGGCGATGCCGGACAGCAGCCGGGTGCCCGCACGGTCGCCGGTGGGAATCCCGCCGGCGGCGGCGACGAGCTGGGCGGACGCCTCGCCGACGGCCTGGGCGTAGCGGTCGCGGACCTCCTTCGGCTCGATGCCGCCGGAGATGAAGCCGGTGGCGGCCGCCGCGTCCGCGACCGACAGTGCGCTGTAGAGGTTCTGTGCGGCATCGGCGAGCGGTTCGGTGGTGGCGAGCAACCGATCGTGGGTGGCCTTGCGGCCGGTGACGGTCTGGCCCGCCGCGACCCCGGAGACGAGGAGGAGCACGGCGAGCAGCACACCGAGGGTGACGAGCTTGGCGGGTGTGGAGCGCAGCAGGTCGCGCACCTCGTCGGAGGGTCCGGCGTGGGCGGTCGTGGCGGCCGGCACGTCGTTACGCTGGAGGCGACTCCCCACCGCACCGAGCGTGGGGGTCACGCGCACGTCCACGAGAGCACCCCTTCCGATGTGGCACTGTGTGTGGCGAGCATATAAGCAGTAACGGGATGTTGTTGCCGTCCGAGGACGGTGGACGCCCGGCTCGCGGTCGGCGGCCGGGCGGCAGGGAGGCGGACGCGATGCGAGGTGACGGGGACGGCTGGGCCGTGGGACCCGACGGTGATCGCCGGTGGGGCAGATTCGGCGCGGCCGGACTGCTGCTGCGCGCGCCGCTGCCCGACGGCACGCCGGCCGTGTTGCTGCAGCACCGCGCGGCGTGGAGCCATCAGGGCGGCACGTGGGCGCTGCCCGGCGGCGCCCGCGACAGCGACGAGAGTCCCGTCGCCGCGGCCGTGCGGGAAGCGAACGAGGAGACCGGGATCGACCCGGCGGCGCTGAGCGTGCGCACCGAGCGGGTCACCTCCGGGGTGGCCGGGGGGTGGACGTACACGACGGTCGTCGCGGACACCCCGAGCCCGATGGAGACGACCCTCAACGGGGAGAGCACCGAACTGCGCTGGGTGCCGGAGGCCGACGTCGAGACCATGCCGCTGCACACCGGGTTCGCGGCGGCCTGGCCGGACCTGCGGACCCGTGCGGTGCGGATGCTGCTCGACACCGCCAACGTCCTCGGGTCGCGGCCGACGGGCTGGTGGCGTGACCGCCCGGGCGCCACCGCACGACTGCTCGCGGAGCTGGCGGAGGCGTTGCCCCGCACCGTCGAGCTGCCCGACGGGTGTTTCGGCTGGGTGAGCCGCATCGAGGCGGTCCTCGAGGGGCAGGCCCGCGCGGCGGTGATCCACGACGACCGGACCCCGGTGCACACCGCCGTCGGCAGCGGGGACGACGAGCTGGCCTCCCTGGCGACGGGCACGTCGGCCGTGCTGGACCAGGTGCTCACCGTGGTGGTGACGGCCGACCGGGGACTGCGCGCCCGGCTGCCCGGGGACGTGCCGACCCTGTCGCCGTCAACGGTCCTGGGCTGGCTCTAGCGGACTGCCGGCCGCGGGCCGGCTCCAGCGGACGGTCAGCCGGGCAGCGCGGCTTTCAGCGCCGCCGCCGCGGCCCGCGGATTCGGTGCCGCGGTGATGGCCCGGACCACCGCGATGCGGGTGGCGCCGGCGGCGAGCACCTCGGGCAGCCGCTCGGCGTCGATGCCGCCGATCGCGAACCACGGCCGCTGCGGCTGCGACCGGGCCACCTCCCGCAGTACCTCGAGTCCCGCCGGGGTGCGCCCCGGCTTGGTGGGGGTGGACCACACCGGCCCGTGGGCGAAGTAGTCGACGCCCTCCTCGATGTCGGACAGGCTCGCCTGCGCGCGGCTGCCGGTGGACCGGCCGATCACGATCTCCTCGCCGAGGATCTGCCGGGCGTACCGCACCGGCAGGTCGCCCTGACCCAGGTGCAGGATGTCGGCGCCCGCGGCGAGCGCGATGTCGGCACGGTCGTTGACGGCCAGCAGCGCACCGTGCCGGCGGCACGCCGCCGCCAGCACCTCGAGTGCCGCGAGTTCCTCGCGGGCCTCGAGCGGGCCGAACTTCTTCTCGCCCGCCGAACCCTTGTCGCGGAGCTGGACGATGTCGACTCCGCCCGCGAGGGCCTCCTCCGCGAATCGGGCCAGGTCTCCGGTGTCGCGACGGGCGTCGGTGCACAGGTAGAGCCGGGCCTGCGCGAGGCGTTCCCGGGGGGCGGGATGGTTGCCGCGGTAGGTAGTCACGGCGAAGACGGTAGTCTCTGCACTGAACGAATCGACACGGGAGTCCCGGGGATCGCGGGGCTGAGAGGGGGCCTGCCGGCCCCGACCGTCAGCACCTGAACCGGATCATGCCGGCGCAGGGAGTGAGGTGGACGAACTGTGGGAACCGTATCCGTCGTCGGCGGAGGCGTGATCGGGCTGTCGATCGCGTGGCGCGCGGCCCGTGCCGGCTGGACCGTGACCGTGCACGACCCGTCCCCGGGGGCGGGGGCGTCGTGGGTGGCCGGCGGGATGCTGGCACCGTTGTCGGAGGGCTGGCCGGGGGAGGAACACGTCCTCGAACTGGGCGCGGCGTCGCTGGCCCGCTGGCCGGAGTTCGGCGCCGAGCTGTTGCGGGAGACCGGACTGGACCTGTTCACCGCCGACGCGTCGCTGACCGTCGCGCTGGACGCGGCCGACGCGGCCGATCTGCGCACGATCGCCGAGTGGGTCTCGGCTCAGGGGCACGAGATGCGCGTGCTCGGTCGCGCCGAGGTGCGCGAGCTCGAGCCGTCGCTGGGGCCGCGCATCCGCCTGGGCCTGCTGGCCCCGGACGAGCTGGCCGTGGACAACCGGATCCTCGTCGATGCGCTGCGGCGGGCCGTCGCCGAGGCCGGTGTGGCCTTCGTCGATGTGCCGGTGCGCGACGTCGCGGACCTGGACGCCGACCGGGTGGTGCTCGCGGCGGGCGCGGCGTCGGCCCGCCTGTGGCCGGGCTTGCCGGTGCGGCCGGTCAAGGGGGAGATCCTGCGGTTGCGGACTCGCCCGGGTGCGGCGCCCGCCCCGCACCGGACGGTCCGCGGCAGTGTGCACGGCCGGCCGGCATACCTGGTGCCGCGCGCGGACGGCCTCGTCGTGGGCGCGACCCAGTACGAGGCCGACGACACGCAGGTCACCGTCGCGGGGGTGCGGGACCTGATCGCCGACGCCGAGGCGCTGTTCCCGGCGATCGGCGAATACGAGCTGCACGAGGCGAGCGCCGGGCTGCGGCCCATGAGCCCGGACAATCTGCCGCTCATCGGCCGGCTGTCCGAACGGGTGATCGCCGCGACCGGGCACGGCCGCAACGGGGTGCTGCTGACCCCGGTCACCGCGGACGCGGTGGTCGCGGAGCTCGCGGACGAACCCCTCGCTGTCTCGAAACATGCTGATCCACAACGATTCTCGAAGGGGAAAAGGTCATGAACGGTGCGCCGACGGTGGGTGTCACGGTCAACGGGGAGGAGCGCTGGTTCGCGCAGGCGCCGACGATGGCCGAACTGCTCAGCGAACTCGGTCTGCCCGACAAGGGCGTCGCCGTCGCCGTGGACGGTGCCGTGTTCCCGCGGGGGCGCTGGTCCGAACGCGTCGAAAAGGGCTGGCAGATCGAGGTTCTCACGGCGGTGCAGGGTGGCTGAGCACAACACCGGCCGCGACCCCGGCCACGACCTGCCGCCGCTGACGATCGCCGGGCGGACCTTCTCGTCGCGGCTCATCACCGGCACCGGTGGGGCCGCCAACCTCGCGGTGCTCGAGGAGGCGCTCGTCGCCTCCGGCACCGAGCTGACCACCGTGGCGATGCGCCGCGTGGACGCGGCGTCCGGGACCGGCGTGCTCGATCTGCTGCGCCGCCTCGGCATCGCGCCGCTGCCCAACACCGCCGGCTGCCGCGGCGCCGCCGAGGCGGTGCTCACCGCCCGACTCGGGCGCGAGGCCCTCGGGACGGACTGGGTCAAGCTCGAGGTCATCGCCGACGAACGCACCCTGCTGCCCGACGCGATCGAACTCGTCTCCGCCGCCGAGCAACTCGTCGACGACGGGTTCGTCGTGCTGCCCTACACCACGGACGATCCGGTGCTGGCGCGACGGCTCGAGGACGTCGGCTGCGCCGCCGTGATGCCGCTCGGCTCGCCGATCGGGACCGGACTGGGCATCGCCAACCCGCACCACATCGAGATGATCGTCGAGGCCGCCGGGGTGCCGGTGATCCTCGACGCCGGCATCGGCACCGCCTCGGACGCCGCGCTCGCGATGGAACTCGGGTGCGACGCGGTGCTGCTGGCGACCGCGGTGACGCGGGCGAAGGACCCGGCGCTCATGGCGTCGGCGATGCGGCACGCCGTCGAGGCGGGCTTCCGGGCCCGGCACGCGGGCCGCATCCCGAAGCGGTTCTGGGCGCAGGCCTCCTCGCCGCTCGAACCGTAGGGCGACCCGAGGGAACGGTGACCGGGTGGTCGCTCGACGTGCGTGTGGTGCCGCACGGGCCGCGGCACCACACGCGCCGTCAGGCGGCGGAGAGCAGCCGTGCGAGGGTGGCTCTTCCCTCGGGTTCGAGGGGCAGCAGCGGCGCTCGGGGATCCCCGACGTCCGAGCCGAGGATGCCGAGGCCCGCCTTGATCGTGGTGGGGAGGCCGCCGGCGACGATGAACTCGAGCAGGGGCCGCAGTTCGGCGTACAGGGCCTGAGCGCGGGCGAGGTCGCCGTCCTCGACGGCCGTGTACAGCGCGAGACACGGCTCGGGCCGCAGGCACGGCGCGGCGGTGCACCAGCCGGACGCCCCGGCCCTCAGCGCCTCGAGCACGAGCGGGTTGCTGCCGTTGTAGAACGGCAGGCGGCCCTCGCTGAGCTCGGCGATGCGCTGCATCCGGGACAGATCGCCGGTGGACTCCTTGACCATGGTGAGGTTGTCGATGGTGTCGAACATCGACACCAGCAGTTCCGGGCTCATGTCGATGCCGCTGGTGGCGGGGTTGTTGTACGCCATGACGGGAAGGTCGATCGCCGCACCGACGGCGGCGTAGTGGCAGGCGATCTCGCGATCGGTGAGCTTCCAGTACGACACCGGGAGCACCATGACGGCCGAGGCGCCCGCCGTCTGCGCGCGACGGGCCCGGCGGACGGTGTTCGCCGTCGTCAGGTCGGACACTCCGACGACGACGGGGACGCGGCCGGCGACGGCGGCGATCGTGGTGTCGAGAACGGTGTCGAACTCCTTCTCGGTGAGATAGGCGCTCTCGCCGGTACTGCCGAGTGGGGCGACGGCGTGCACACCCTCCCCGACGAGGCGGTCGACGAGCGCGGTGAGCGCGCCGGTGTCGACCGTCGCATCGGCGCCGGAGGTGAACGGGGTGATCGGGTAGGCGATGATGCCTTCCAGTGTGGTCAAGGCAGAGAATCCTTTTCGTCTCGTGAAAGCGGGGGCGAGCAACCTCGCCGGGGGCCGGTGGGCGCTCAGCCGGCGATCGCGTCCGGGTGCCGGGCCAGGGCGCGACGCGCGTAGTAGGCGAAGTTGGCCTGGCTGCGTTTCGGGGTGAGGGTCCAGTCGTGCGCCTCCCGCGCGAGCCGGTCCGGAAGTTCGGCGATCGTGCCGGCCGCCATGGCGGCGAGTTGCAGCTCGGCGCCGCGTTCGATCAGCACGGCGAGCGAGCACGCCTCCTCGATGCCGGCCCCGGCGACGACGTGGCCGTGGTGGGCCAGGAGGATCGCCTTCTTCGAGCCGAGCGCGGCCGTGATGATCTCGCCTTCCTCGTTGCCGACCGGCACGCCCGGCCAGGCGGGGAGGAAGGCACAGTCGTCGTAGAGCGGCGCGATGTCCATCTGGGACACCACGAGCGGGACTTCGAGCATGGACAGTGCGGCGACGTGGAACGGATGGGTGTGGACGATGCACTGCACGTCGGGACGCGCGCGGTAGATCCAGCTGTGGAACCGGTTGGCGGGATTGGCCATCCCGGAGCCGTCGAGAACCTGGAGATCCTCGTCGACCAACAGCAGGTTGTCCTCGGTGATCTCGTCGAACCCGAGGCCCAGCTGCTGGGTGTAGTAGGTCCCCGGTTCTTCGGCGCGGGCGGTGATCTGGCCCGCCAGGCCGGAGTCGTGCCCGGCGTCGAACAGGATTCGGCAGGTCAGGGCGAGCTTCTGGCGCGTCGTCCAGCCGGACTCCGCAAGGTGGGTCCGCATGCGGGCCTGGGCCTGGTGCATCAACTCCGCTTTCGTAGCGGTGAACGTCCCGGACATCGATCGGCCTCCTCGATCTCGACTGTGGTGGACACAAGAGAGACTATAGGACACTTTGTGTCATGTACAGCTACTTTCGTCGGGAGAGCCCTCGACAGGACACTTTGTAGACTCGCCGTGTGAGGGGTGACGACGGAAGGACGGGGCCGTGACCGCGCTGGTGCGAGCGTTACGCAAGGAGCGGGGGCTCACGCTCGAGGCCCTCGCGGCGCAGACCGGGTTGACCAAGAGCTACCTGTCCAAGATCGAGCGCGAGCGCAGCACACCGTCGATCGCGGTGGCGATGAGGATCGCCCGCGCCCTCGACGTCGACGTCGGGCAGCTGTTCGCGGACGACGCGTCGCGTTCGCGGATGACGATCGAGCGCGCCCCCGCCCGGGCCGGGGCGGACCGCTACCACCCCGTCGCCGCGGGAATGCTGGGGAAAGCGATGTCCCCGTTCGTCGTCCGGCCCGGACGCGACTTCGCCGACGACCCGCACCCCGAGCACAGCGGCCAGGAGTTCGTGTTCGTCGTCTCCGGATCGATCGAACTCGACCACGGGGGGACGATCGTCACCCTGGACGCCGGCGACTGCGCCTACTTCGACGCCTCCCTCGATCATCGGCTCCGCAGCACCGGCCCGGTGGACGCCGAGGTCCTCGTCGTCGCATGCAACGACAACCACTGATCGAGACGCCTGCAGGACCGTAGGGCGACCCCGCGCGGCGCGATCCGCCCGAATCGGGCAGGCTGTGGGTCATGATCGAAGTGACCGGACTGACGAAGACCTTCGGTTCCACCGTCGCCGTCGACGATGTGACGTTCACGGTCCGGCCGGGGATCGTCACCGGATTCCTCGGCCCCAACGGCGCCGGGAAATCCACGACGATGCGGATGATCCTCGGCCTCGACCGGCCCACCGCCGGGACCGCGCTGATCGACGGCGTCCCCTACCGGCAGCTGAAGCGGCCGCTGCGGACCGTCGGTGCGCTGCTCGACGCGCGCTGGGTACACCCGAACCGGTCGGCGCGGGCACACCTGCGCTGGCTCGCCGCGTCCAACGGCCTGCCGAACTCGCGGGTCGAGGAGGTGCTCGCGCTCGTCGGCCTGACCGAGGTGGCCGACAAGCGCGCGGGCGGTTTCTCGCTCGGCATGTCGCAGCGGCTCGGACTGGCCGGTGCCCTGCTCGGCGACCCGAAGGTGCTGCTGTTCGACGAGCCCGTCAACGGCCTCGACCCCGAGGGCATCGTGTGGATCCGGCGGTTCATGCAGGCCCTCGCAACGGAGGGCCGCACCGTCCTCGTGTCGAGCCACCTGCTGTCGGAGATGGCGCAGACCGCCGACCACCTGCTGGTGATCGGCCGGGGCCGGCTCATCGCGGACACGTCCGTCGCGGAGTTCGTCGAGCGGGCGTCGGAGGCGACGGTGCGGGTGCGCAGCCCACAGCTCGACACGCTGCGGACGGCACTGACCGGGCAGGGCCACACCGTCCGGGACGACGAGGGCGCGCTGATCGTCAGCGGCGTCACCACCGCGCAGGTGGGTGAGGTCGCAGCTGCGCACTCGGTGGTGCTGCACGAACTGGCGGGCCAGAACGCGTCGCTCGAGGAGGCGTTCATGAAACTGACCGGAGACGACGTGCAGTACCAGGGAGCCGTGGCCGGGGGCCCGGCTGTGCAGCCGATGAAGGGGGAGCTGCGATGAGCGTGGCCGTGGACAACGCCGGCACGACGAGCGTGGTCGTGGACACCGTCAAGGCGGAACGGATCAAACTGACCTCCACCCAGTCGCCGTGGTGGTGCACCGTCGTGATCGTCGCGCTGGGCCTCGGCCTCGCGGCGATCCTCGGCGCCGCGTCCAAGGCGAGCATGTCCGTCGACGAGGAGGTCGGCCGGTTCTACCCGACCGTCGACGTCGCGGTCAGCGGCGTCGCCGGCTTCGGCGTGCTCGTGCTGATGATCCTCGCGGCGCTGTCGGTGACCAGCGAGTACCGGTTCGGGGTCATCCGTACCACGTTCCAGGCCATGCCGAACCGCAGCGCCGTCCTCGTCGTCAAGGCGCTGCTGATCGGGGTGTTCGGCGCGGTACTGACCGGCGTGCTGGCCCTCGCCTCGTTCTATCTCGCCAAGGCCCTCGCCGGCCCGGAGGCCGGGCGGGACCTGGTGCTCGAGGGCGACGATGCGTGGCGGTCGATCTACGGCGTCGCGATCTACGCGCTGCTGTGCGCGGTGCTCGCCGTCGCGGTGGGGGCGCTGTTGCGCCAGTCCGCCGGCACCATCGCGCTGCTGCTGCTGTGGCCGCTGCTGATCGAGTCGCTGTTCGCGCTGTTCGGTTCGTTCGGCCGGCAGGTGCAGCCCTTCCTGCCGTTCGCCAATGCCAACCACTTCCTCGGCAGCGAGCAGGGCATCGACTTCCACTGGGGGCCGTGGGGTTCGCTGGTGTACTTCGCGGTGTTCGTCGCCGTGGTGTTCGCGGCCGCGCTGGTCGTGGTGAACCGGCGCGACGCGTGAGTATTCTCGGCGGATGAACCGGGGAGCGCGGGTACGGGCCGGGGGCGCCGTCGCGGCGATCGTGCTGCTGGTGGCGGCATGCTCGGAGGAGCCGCCGGCGCCGCCGCCGGTGGACCCGGCCGCGCTGGCGGGGGCCGTGGGAATCGACGCGGTGGTCGGCCACCTCACGGA
>NZ_WVTE01000058.1:0-12835 GCF_009939605.1 Rhodococcus sp. YH1
GATCGTCTCCCCGGAGGTCGTGCTGACCCCGGAGATCGCCGCCCGCGCGTGCCGCGGCGGCACCGCCAGCCGCAGCACGTCGGCGCGGGTGCCGGCGTAGCGGGCGGCGACCGCGTCGGCGAGGGCGGCGATCTCCGGGGTCAGCACGACCTCCGGGGAGACGATCCGGTCGAGCCAGCCGAGCCGGCCGGTGTGCTCGCTGCTCGGGGCCCGGGCCAGCAGGAAGCCGTCGACGAGCCGGCCGGCGAACCGGACGCGCACCCGCACGCCCACCCGCGCCTCGGCATCGAGCTCACGCGGGATCAGATAGTCGAACTCGCGGTCGAGATGCGGCAGCGGCAGCAGCGGCAGGATCCGCGCCACCGGATCCGTCTCGGCGGCGGTCCTGTCGGTGGCCACCCGGACCCCTGACGGGGCGGGCTACAGACCGGCGGCGGCGCGCAGCTTCTCGGCCCGGTCGGTGTTCTCCCACGGCAGGTCGATGTCGGTGCGGCCGAAGTGCCCGTACGCGGCGGTCTGCGCGTAGATCGGACGCAGCAGGTCCAGGTCCCGGATGATCGCGCCGGGCCGCAGGTCGAACACCTCGGTGATCGCCTGCTGGATCCGCGCCGGGTCGGTCTTCTCGGTGCCGAAGGTCTCGACGAACAGCCCCACCGGGGCGGCCTTGCCGATCGCGTACGCCACCTGCACCTCGAGCCGGCCGGCCAGGCCCGCTGCCACGGCGGTCTTGGCCACCCAGCGCATCGCGTAGGCCGCCGAGCGGTCCACCTTCGACGGGTCCTTGCCCGAGAACGCGCCGCCACCGTGACGGGCCATGCCGCCGTAGGTGTCGACGATGATCTTGCGGCCGGTCAGGCCCGCATCGCCCATCGGGCCGCCGAGCACGAACGACCCGGACGGGTTCACCAGCAGCCGCACCTCGGCGGTGTCGAGCCCGGCCAGGCTCGGATCCGCCAGCACCGCCTCGACGACGTGGGTGCGCAGATCCGGGGTGAGCAGGTTGTTCAGGTCGATGTCCGCCGCGTGCTGGGTGGAGATCACCACCGTGTCCAGCCGCACCGGCCGGTCACCGTCGTACTCGATGGTGACCTGGGTCTTGCCGTCCGGCCGCAGGTACGGCAGCACCCCGGTCTTGCGGACCTCGGTGAGCCGGCGCGAGAGCCGGTGCGCCAGCGCGATGGGCAGCGGCATCAGTTCCGGGGTGTCCGAGCAGGCGTAGCCGAACATCAGGCCCTGGTCGCCGGCGCCCTGCAGCGCCACCTCGTCGTCGGTGAGCACCCCGGAACGCGCCTCGTGCGAGACGTCGACGCCGCCGGCGATCTCCGGGGACTGCGCGCCGATGGCGATGTTCACCCCGCAGGAGTTGCCGTCGAAACCCTTCGAGGACGAGTCGTACCCGATCTCGAGGACCCGGTCGCGCACGATCTTCGGGATGTCCGCGTAGGCCGAGGTGGTGACCTCGCCAACCACGTGCACCTGCCCCGTGGTCACGAGGGTCTCGACCGCGACACGGGCGCGAGGGTCTTCGGTGAGCAGCGCGTCGAGGACGGAGTCGCTGATCGCGTCACAGATCTTGTCCGGGTGCCCCTCCGTCACGGACTCACTGGTGAAAAGCCGACCGCCGGTCTTGCTCACGGAACTCCCTCTCGACTGGTTGTGTCTAGCTCGAACGAACGAACTGATGTCAACGATATGGGCGACGCTACTGTTCCGGTCGCGCCGGCGCGAGACTTTCGCTCACGGGCGCGTCGCCCCGGGGGTCACGGGCGCGTCGCCCCGGGGGTCACGGGCGCGCCGCCCCGGGGGTCACGGGCGCGCCGCCCCGGGGGTCACGGACGTTCCGGCGCCAGCAGCGGCCGCAGTGCGTCGAGGACACGGCTGGCCATCAGCGCCTTGGAGCCGTGCGCGAGGGCGGTCTCGGAACCGTCCGCGGCCAGCAACCAGCCGTCGTTGTGGTCGACCTCGAACGCCTTCCCGTCGCCGACGGCGTTCACGACCAGCAGGTCGCAGCCCTTGCGGGCCAGCTTGGCGCGGGCGTGGGTGAGGACGTCGCCCTCGGCGTCGCCCGTTTCGGCGGCGAAGCCGACGATGACGGTGCTGGCCGGCAGCGTGCCCTCGGTGCGGGCGGTCACCAGCCCGGCGAGGATGTCCTCGTTCTTGGTCAGCGCGATCGCGTCCGGCTCACCCCGGCCCTTCTTGATCTTGCTGGTGGCGAAGGTGGTGGGCCGGAAGTCGGCGACGGCCGCGGACATGACGACCGCATCGGCGCCGGCGGCGTGCTTGGTGACCGCGGCCTGCATCTGGGCGGCGGTCTGCACCCGCACCACGTCCACCGCGGCGGGGTCGGCCAGGCCGGCCACGGCCCCGGCGACGAGGGTGACGTCGGCGCCGCGCTGGGCGGCCAGCCGGGCGAGGGCGTAGCCCTGCTTGCCGGAGCTGCGGTTGCCGAGGAACCGGACCGGGTCCAGCGGTTCGCGGGTGCCGCCGGCGGAGACGACGATGCGCCGGCCGGTCAGGTCCCGCGGCAACGCGTCGGGCCGTTCGAGCAGCAGCGACGCCAGGCCGAAGATCTCGTCGGGCTCGGGCAGCCGGCCGGCGCCGGTGTCGTGCCCGGTGAGCCGGCCGGAGGCGGGCTCGACGACGACGACGCCGCGACGGCGCAGGGTGGCGACGTTGTCCACCGTCGCGGGGTGTTCCCACATCTCGGTGTGCATCGCCGGCGCGAACACGACCGGGCACCGCGCGGTGAGCAGCGTGGCGGTGAGCAGGTCGTCGGCGCGGCCGTGGGCGGCGCGGGCCATCAGGTCGGCGGTGGCGGGGGCGACGACGACGAGGTCGGCCTCCTGCCCGAGCCGCACGTGCGGCACCTGCGGCACGTCGGCGAACACGCCGGTGTGCACGGGGTTGCCGGACAGGGCCTCGAAGGTGGCGCGGCCGACGAACTCGAGCGCCGAGTCCGTCGGGATGACCCGTACGTGGTGTCCGCTCTCGGTGAAGGCGCGGATCAGCGCACAGGCCTTGTACGCGGCGATGCCGCCGCCGACGCCGATGACGACGCGGCGGCGCTGCCCGAATTCCGAGTGGTCCGCGGTGCCCGCGGCGCGCTGGCTCACTCGCCTTCGGCGTGCTCGAGCAGGTCTGCGTGGATCTCCCGCAGCGCGATCGACAGCGGCTTCTCCTGCAGGCCCGGCTCGACGAGCGGGCCGACGTACTCGAGAATGCCGTCGCCGAGCTGGTTGTAGTAGTCGTTGATCTGCCGGGCGCGCTTGGCCGCGTAGATCACCAGCGCGTACTTCGAGGAGGTGCGCTCGAGCAGCTCGTCGATGGGCGGGTTGGTGATGCCCAGCGGGGTGTCGTAGGCCGGCAGGTCGTGCCCGGCGGTGTCGGACACGGCTGCTTGGGTGCTGCTCACTCGGTATTCTCCTGTGTCGTTCCGGAGCTCTGGCGGGGTCCGGGGTTCGGGGTCGAGGCCGGGGATGTGGTGATCGGCCGCGGACGGTCGGCGGGATCGTCGCGGGGACCGACCAACAAGGATACCAATTCGTCGCACGCGCGGTCGACGTCCTCGTTCACGATCACCGTGTCGAACTCGTCGCGCGCGTCGAGTTCGGTCCGGGCGGTCTCGAGCCGGCGGCGGACGACCTCGTCCGATTCGGTGCCACGGCCGGTGAGTCGGGCGACCAGCACATCCCAGCTCGGCGGCGCCAGGAAGGCCAGCACGGCCTCCGGCATGGCGGCGCGCACGGACCGGGCGCCGGTGAGGTCCACCTCGACGAGCACGGGGCGTCCCGAGGCGAGCGCGTCCCGCACGGGCCCCGCGGGAGTGCCCGAGCGTTGCAGACCGCCGTGGATCTCGGCCCACTCGAGCAGGTCCCCGGACTCGATCATCCGATCGAAGTCGTCGCGGCTGACGAAGTGGTAGTCCACCCCGTTCACCTCGCCGGGCCGGGGATCGCGGGTGGTGGCCGACACGCTGAACAGCAGGTCGGGCACCCGGCTGCGGAGCCGGCGGACAACGGTCGACTTCCCGACGGCGGAGGGGCCGGCCAGCACCACCAGCCGGCCCCTCCGCGTCGTGGAACCGCTGTCCGACACGGTGTGTGCGTCAGCTACCACCGGTCGCTCAGGCGTCGAAGTCGAACCTGGCGAGCAGCGCCTTGCGCTGACGGTCGCCCAGGCCGCGCAGGCGACGCGTCGGGGCGATCTCGAGCTCGGTCATGATTTCCTGCGCCTTGACCTTGCCCACCTTCGGCAGGGCCTCGAGCAGGGCGGACACCTTCATCTTGCCGAGGATCTCGTCGTTCTCGGCATCGGCCAGGACCTGCTTGAGGTCGGTGCCGCCGCGCTTCAGGCGGTCCTTGAGCTCAGCCCGGGCGCGACGGGCAGCAGCCGCCTTCTCCAGAGCAGCGGCGCGCTGCTCGTCGGTCAGCTGGGGAAGGGCCACGGTTCCTCCGTCTCATCGTTGGCAAACAGTCTCATCCGCCGGTTAACCAGCGGCGATAGCGACCGTACTCACGCCGGACGACGATTGCGAACCCACCCCCCGCCGTTTCGGCTCGAAAACACGTGCGGTAGTGCGCCCGGATCGCCGTCCCCGACCCGGTCCGGCCGGGCCCCGCGGGCACCGTCCACCACCTCGGCGAACACGGCATCACCGCAGGTAGAGGCGCTGCGCACGGCGTGGCGGGCCGGTGCGAGCGTCCGCCTGCGAGGCGACGCCGACGCCGGCTCGTCCCGGCCGGAAACGGATCGGAAAAATTTCCGCGCGCGAGCGCGTCGGGGCGCTCCCACCTGCATCGGAACGGACATTCGGCCCGGATCCGGGAATCGGATCCGGGCCGAGCCGGAGGTGGCGGTGCGGGGCCGGTCAGGCCCGCAGGAAGGCGAACGAGTCCACGGTGCGGGCCACGGCGCCGCGCAGCGCCGCGACCGTCGGGCCCGCCCGCAGCACCTCGCGGGAGACGTTCGGCACGACGGCGTCGAGGTGCTCGCCCGCCAGACGGCGCACGTCGTCGGCGGTGCCGCCCTGGGCGCCCACGCCGGGCATCAGGATCGGCCCGTGCAGCGCGCTCAGGTCCGGCGCCCGGGTGAGGGTCGCCCCGACGACGACACCGACCGAGCCGAGGGTGTCGGCGCCGGCGTTGCGGGCCGCGGCCTCGTCGACCATCACCTGCGCGACGCTGCGCCCGTCGGCGACGCGCGCGTGCTGCACCTGCGCCCCCTCCGGGTTGGAGGTGGCCGCGAGGACGAACACCCCGCGCCCGTCAGCGGTGCGGCGCAGCGCCGGCTCGAGCGACCCGAACCCCAGGTACGGCGAGACGGTGACCGCGTCGGAGCCGAGCGGGGACGCGTCGGTCAGCCACGTGCGGGCGTAGGCGTCCATCGTCGAACCGATGTCGCCGCGCTTGGCGTCCGCGAGGACGAGGGTGCCGGTGCCCCGCAGCGCGGCGACGGTGCGTTCGAGCACCGCGATGCCCGCGGAACCGAACGCCTCGAAGAACGCGACCTGCGGCTTGACCACGGCCACCTGCCCGGCGAAGGCGTCGACGCACGCCTCCGCGAACCGCTCGAGACCGGCGACGTCGACCGTCAGCCCCCAGTCGGTGAGCAGTTCCGGGTGCGGGTCGATGCCGACGCACAGCGGCCCGCGCTCGGCGAGGGCCGCGTGCAGGCGCTGCCCGAACGTCGTCACGACGCCGGGCCCGTGGTGCCGTCGGGCAGGCCGCCGACGCCGGCGGATTCCGCCGCCGCGTCCTCGCGGAGCCCGGCGTGCATCTCCTGCAGCGAGCGGACCCCGATGTCGCCACGGATGGCGGCCTCGATGCCCTGGACGGCCGCGGAGGCACCCTGCACGGTGGTGATGCACGGGATGTTCGCGGCGACGGCGGCGGTGCGGATCTCGTAGCCGTCGATGCGCGGCCCGGAATTGCCCCACGGGGTGTTGATCACCATGTCGACCTCGCCGGCGCGGATCTTCTCGACGATGGTGTGTGCCCCCTCGGGCCGCTCCTCCTCCGACACCTTGTACACGTGCTCGCACGGGATGCCGTTGCGGCGCAGCACCTCCGCGGTGCCGATCGTGGCGAGCACCCGGAAGCCGAGGTCGGCGAGCCGCTTGACGGGGAAGATCAGCGACCGCTTGTCCTTGTTGGCGACCGAGACGAACACCGAGCCGGAGGTGGGCAGCGACCCGTAGGCGGCGGTCTGGCTCTTGGCGAACGCGGTGCCGAAGTCGTCGTCGATGCCCATGACCTCGCCGGTGGACTTCATCTCCGGACTGAGCAGCGAGTCGATGCCGGTGCCGTCGGCGCGGCGGAACCGGTTGAACGGCAGCACCGCCTCCTTCACCGCGACGGGAGCGTCGGCCGGGGCGTGCCCGCCGTCGCCGTGGGCGGGCAGAATGCCCTCGGCGCGCAGGTCGGCGATGGTTTCGCCCATCATGACCCGGGCGCAGGCCTTGGCGAGCTGCACCGCGGTGGCCTTCGAGACGAACGGCACGGTGCGGGAGGCGCGCGGGTTGGCCTCGAGCACGTAGAGGATGTCGTCCTTGAGGGCGTATTGCACGTTGAGCAGGCCCTTGACGCCGATGCCGCGCGCGAGGGCCTCGGTGGAGCGGCGCACGTTCTCGAGATCGGAGCGGCCGAGGGTGATCGGCGGCAGCGCACACGACGAGTCGCCGGAGTGGATGCCGGCCTCCTCGATGTGCTCCATGATGCCGCCGATGTAGACGTCGGTGCCGTCGCACAGAGCGTCGACGTCGATCTCGACCGCGTCGTCGAGGAAGCGGTCGACCAGCACCGGGCGGTCCTCGGAGATCTCGGTGGCGCGGGAGATGTAGTTCTCGAGCGCCGTCTCGTCGTAGACGATCTCCATGCCGCGCCCGCCGAGCACGTAGGACGGGCGGACCAGCACCGGGTAGCCGATGCCGGCGGCGATCTCACGGGCGCCCTCGAAGGTGGTGGCGGTGCCGAACTTCGGCGCCGGCAGGCCCGCCTCGGTGAGCACCCGGCCGAACTCGCCACGGTCCTCGGCCAGATCGATGGCCTCCGGGCTGGTGCCGACGATCGGCACCCCGGCAGCCTTCAGCCGCCGCGCGAGCCCGAGCGGGGTCTGGCCGCCGAGCTGGACGATGACGCCGGCGACGGTGCCGGACTGCGACTCGGCCCGGTACACCTCGAGGACGTCCTCGAAGGTGAGCGGCTCGAAGTAGAGGCGGTCGGCGGTGTCGTAGTCGGTCGAGACCGTCTCGGGGTTGCAGTTGACCATGACGGTCTCGTAGCCGGCCTGCGACAGGGTCAGGGCGGCGTGCACGCACGAGTAGTCGAACTCGATGCCCTGGCCGATGCGGTTGGGGCCCGAGCCGAGGATGAGCACCTTCGGCCGCTCGTGCTGCTCGGCGACCTCGGTCTCGGCGTCCGGGTCGAGCTCGTACGTCGAGTAGTGGTACGGGGTCCTGGCCTCGAACTCGGCGGCGCAGGTGTCGACGGTCTTGTACACCGGGTGCACGCCGAGCTGCTCGCGCAGGGCACGCACCGCGTCCTCGTCGCCGAGTTCGGGGCGCAGCGCCGCGAGCTGCCGGTCGGAGAAACCGTGGTGCTTGGCGAAGCGCAGTTCCCGCGCACCGAACGTCCCGGCGGCGCGCACCTTCTCCCCCAGCTCGACGATCTGCTGGATCTGGTCGAGGAACCACGGGTCGATCTTGGTGGCGTCGAACAGCTGCTCGACGGTGGCGCCGAGCTCGAAGGCCTTGGCGATGCCGTAGAAGCGGCCGTCGTGCGGGACCTTCAGCTCCTCGAGCAGGCTGCCGAGATCTTCCGTCTCGACCTCGGGGCCGGTCCAGAACCCGGACCGCTTGGTCTCGAGCGACCGCAGGACCTTGCCGAACGCCTCGGTGAAGTTGCGGCCGATGGACATGGCCTCACCCACCGACTTCATGGTGGTGGTCAGGGTGCCGTCGGCGCCGGGGAACTTCTCGAACGCGAACCGCGGGGCCTTGACGACGACGTAGTCGAGCGTCGGCTCGAAACAGGCCGGCGTCTCCCTGGTGATGTCGTTGACGATCTCGTCGAGGGTGTAGCCGATGGCGAGCTTGGCGGCCATCTTCGCGATCGGGTAGCCGGTGGCCTTCGACGCCAGCGCGGACGAGCGCGACACGCGCGGGTTCATCTCGATCACCACGAGGCGACCGTCGCGCGGATCCATCGCGAACTGGATGTTGCAACCGCCGGTGTCGACGCCGACCTCGCGCAGGATCGCGATCGACAGGTCGCGCATCTCCTGGTACTCGCGGTCGGTCAGGGTCATCGCCGGCGCGACGGTGACCGAGTCGCCGGTGTGGACGCCGACCGGGTCGACGTTCTCGATCGAGCAGACGATCACGACGTTGTCGCGGCCGTCGCGCATGAGCTCGAGCTCGTACTCCTTCCAGCCGAGGATGGACTCCTCGATGAGCACGTTCGCGGTCGGCGAGGCGGCGAGGCCGCCGCCGGCGATGCGCTCGAGATCGGCCTCGTCGTAGGCCATGCCGGAGCCGAGGCCGCCCATGGTGAACGACGGGCGCACCACGACGGGGTAGCCGAGTTCGGCGACGGTGTCGCGCACCTCGTCCATCGTGTAGCAGACCCGCGAGCGCGCGGACTCGCCCCCGCACTTGGCGACGATGTCCTTGAACTTCTGCCGGTCCTCGCCGCGCTGGATGGCGTCGAAGTCGGCGCCGATGAGCTCGACGTCGTACTTGGCGAGGATGCCCTGCTCGTGCAGGGCGACTGCGGTGTTGAGCGCGGTCTGCCCGCCCAGGGTGGCCAGCACCGCGTCGATCGGGGTGCCCTTGGCCTGCTCGGCGGCGATGACCTTCTCGACGAACTCGGCGGTGATCGGCTCGACGTAGGTGGAGTCGGCGAACTCCGGGTCGGTCATGATCGTCGCCGGGTTGGAGTTGACGAGGGAGACCCGCAGGCCCTCCTCGCGCAGCACCCGGCACGCCTGCGTGCCGGAGTAGTCGAACTCGCAGGCCTGGCCGATGACGATCGGGCCGGAGCCGATGACGAGGATGTGGGAGAGATCGGTACGGCGTGGCATTTAGTTCTTCTCTCCCTCGAGCATGCTGATGAACCGGTCGAACAGGTAGGAGGCGTCGTGCGGGCCGGCCGCCGCCTCGGGGTGGTACTGCACGGAGAAGGCGGACCCGTCGAGCAGGCGCACGCCCTCGACGGCGCCGTCGTTGGCGCAGGTGTGGCTGATCACGGCCCGGCCGTAGGGCGTGTCGAACTCCTGCCCCGCTTCGCCCTCGAGCGCGAAGCCGTGGTTCTGGGCGGTGATGGCGATGCGGCCGGTCTCGTGCTCGATCACGGGGATATTGATGCCGCGGTGGCCGAACTTCATCTTGTAGGTGCCCAGGCCGAGGGCGCGGCCGAGGATCTGGTTGCCGAAACAGATGCCGAACAGCGGCAGTCCCTGCCCGAGCACCTCCTTGGTCAGGTGCACCGCGCCGTCCGCGGTGGCCGGGTCGCCGGGGCCGTTCGAGAGGAAGACCCCGTCGGCCTTCAGGTCCAGGATGTCGTGCAGCGTCGCGGTGGACGGCAGCACGTGCACGCGCATGCCGCGCTGGGCGAACATCCGCGGGGTGTTGGTCTTGATCCCGAGGTCGATCGCGGCGACGGTGAAGCGGGCCGCGCCGTCGGGCTCGACGACGTAGCCGCTCGTGGTGGTGACCTCACCGGCCAGGTCGGCGCCGAGCATCGACGGCTGGCTCCGCACCCGATCCAGCAGGGTCTGCTCGTCGGCGAGGGCATCACCGGAGAAGACGCCCGCCCGCATCGAGCCGCGGGTGCGCAGGTGCCGCACCAGGGCACGGGTGTCGATCCCGGCGATGCCGACGATGTGCTGCCGCTCGAGCTCGTCCTGCAGGGAGCCGGACGCGCGCCAGCTCGAGGTGCGGCGCGCCGGGTCGCGCACGACGTAGCCGGCGACCCAGATCTTCGCGCCGGCGGGGTCACCGGTGGGTCCGACGGACTCGTTGTCCTCGGTGTTCCACCCGGTGTTGCCGATCTGCGGGGCCGTGGAGACCACGATCTGCCGGTGGTAGCTCGGGTCGGTGAGGGTCTCCTGGTAGCCGGTCATGCCGGTGCTGAACACGGCCTCGCCGAGGGTCTGCCCCACCGCACCGAAGACGGTGCCGCGGAACGTGCGCCCGTCCTCGAGCACCAGGATCGCGGTGTCCGTGTCGAAGTTGTTGCCGCTCATGCGTTCTCTCCGTTCTGCTCGACCTCACCGGAGCTCGCCGCATCAGCCGAAATCTCGCGTACCGTCGTCGCTGTACCAGCCGTCCAGGCTGTCGTCCTAGCTTTCACTGTCCCGGTAATTCTCGTTCGTCTCCTGCACCCACAGGGGGTAGATGGTCTTGTCGTCGCCGCGGAATCCCGTGTCGATCTCGGTGCCGGAGGGCAGCTGCCAGCGGATCACCAGCACACCGTCCTTGGTCATCACCTTCCCCGCGAGGCCCCGTTCGGTGCGGATCGCCCGGATCGAGTCCTGCGGGATCCAGATCGGCGAGGCGCCGTCGCGTTCGAGCAGCACTCCGGCGCGGTAGCGGCTGAGCTCGCCGGCCGCGCGGTGGCCGAGGTCGCCGACGGCGATCCGGTCCTGCCAGCTCGGCGCGAGGGTGCTGCCCACGTACAGGCCTGTGCTCGGGGCCACCAGCCGCTCCCCCAGCTCGGCCGGCACCGGCGGGAGGGCACCGACGGCATCGGCCTGGCGTCGGCCGCGGCCGCGCCAGCCCTTCCACATCAGCAGGGCCAGCACCACCCACAGGGCGACGAAGCCGAGCGTGAGCAACACGCGGTCCATCACCGCACCCCGCTTCCGGTGGCCGGCCGGACCGTGCCGTCGAGCGCGGTGATCCGGCCGCGCAGCACGGTCGCGACGACCTTGCCGGGCAGGGTCATCGCCTCGTACGGCGTGTTGTGCGCGACCGAGGCCAGCTCCGGTCCGCGCACCGTCCACTCGGCGTCGGGGTCGACGAGCACCACGTTGGCCGGCTCCCCCACCTCGAGGGGCCGCCCCTGGTCGTCGAGGCCGACGATCTCGGCGGGCCGTTCGCTCATCACCTTCGCGACGCCGCGCCAGTCCAGCACCCCGGGGCGGACCATCGTCTCGACGACGATCGACAGGGCCGTCTCGAGGCCGAGCATGCCGGGACGGGCCTGGGAGAACTCGCAGCACTTGTCCTGCTCGGCGTGCGGGGCGTGGTCGGTGGCGACGCAGTCGAGCACGCCCTCGGCCAGGCCGCGGCGCAGCGCCTCGACGTCGGAGCGCTCACGCAGCGGCGGGTTGACGCGGTTGACGCCGTCGTAGGTCTCGAGCCGCGAATCGTCCAGCAGGAGGTGGTGCGGGGTGACCTCGGCGGTGATCGGGATCCCTTGCGCCTTGGCCCATTTCACCAGCTCGACGGTGCCGGCGGTGGAGGCGTGGCAGATGTGCACACGGGCTCCGGCGTCCCGGGCGAGCAGGGCGTCGCGCGCGACGATGGACTCCTCGGCCGCGCGCGGCCAGCCGGCCAGGCCGAGGCGCGCCGCGGTGGGGCCCTCGTGGGCGACGGCTCCGGCGGTCAGCCGCGGTTCCTCGGCGTGCTGGGCGATGAGCACCCCGAGCGAACTCGAGTACTCGAGCGCCCGGCGCATGATGAGCGGGTCGTACACGCAGTGCCCGTCGTCGGAGAACATCCGGACGCGGCCGACGCCGGCGGCCATGGTGCCCATCTCCGCGAGCTGCTTGCCCGCGAGGCCGACGGTGACGGCGCCGACGGGGTGCACATCGACGAGGCCGACCTCCTGCCCGCGCCGCCACACGTGGTCGGTGACGACGACGGAGTCCGCGACGGGGTCGGTGTTGGCCATCGCGAACACCGCGGTGTAGCCGCCGAGCGCCGCCGCGGCGGATCCGGTGTCGATGGTCTCGGTGTCCTCGCGGCCGGGCTCGCGCAGGTGCGTGTGCAGGTCGACGAAGCCGGGCAGCAGGACCCGTCCGGCGCCGTCGATCACCTCGGCGTCGGAGCCGGCATCGAGGTCGGTCCCGATCCCGAGGATCTGCTCGTCGCCGAGCAGCACGTCGGTCGGCGCGCCCTCCCCGTAGACGAGCACGTTGCGGATGAGCACCTGCGGCGACACCGAATCTTCTCCTGTCCCAGTGTTCTTCGTATCCTGCGCGGCTGCGCGGTCCACGTGCGAGCCGGTCATGCGATCGCGCTCTCCGTGCCGACGAGCAGACGGAACAGCACGGCCATGCGCACGTGCACGCCGTTGCTCACCTGCTGCAGCACCGCGCTCTGCGGGGCGTCGGCGACCGCGGAGGCGATCTCCATGCCGCGCAGCATCGGACCGGGGTGCAGCACCACGGCGTGCTCGCCGAGCATCGCCAGCCGCTTCTCCGACAACCCGTATCCGATCGAGTACTCGCGCGCCGACGGGAAGAACCCGCCGTTCATGCGTTCGGCCTGCACCCGCAGCATGAGCACCGCGTCGAGGCCGGGCAGTTCGGCGTCGAGCGAGTGCGACACGGTCACCGGCCAGGTCTCCACGCCCACCGGCAGCAGCGTGCGGGGCGCGACCAGCACCACCTCGGCGCCGAGCGTGGACAGCAGCAGCGCATTGGAGCGGGCGACACGGCTGTGCAGGATGTCGCCGACGATCCCGATGCGCCGGCCGGCGATCTCATGGATTCAGAAGGGTGCAACGCGTTGACTGCCAGTAGCGTATCCGAGGATCTGCTCGTCGACTTCGACGTGTACGACCCAGCTCTCGCCGCTCCGGTCGATGTCTTCCAGGAAAAGGCCGCCGAA
>NZ_WVTE01000059.1:0-12292 GCF_009939605.1 Rhodococcus sp. YH1
CGAACCGCTCCTTGAACTCCGGCCACACCCCCGCATACCCGGTGGCGATCTCGTTGAGCGCCTCCCCGGTTCCGACCCCGAGCATCACCCGCCCCGGATACAGGCACCCCATCGTCGCGAACGCCTGCGCGATCACCGCCGGGTTGTACCGGAACGTCGGGGTCAGCACCGAGGTCCCCAACTGCAGCCGCGAGGTGCGCTCACCGACCGCGGTCATCCACGCCAACGAGAACGGCGCATGCCCCCCGTTGTGCCGCCACGGCTGGAAATGATCCGACACCGTCGCCGAATCCATCCCGTGTTCCTCCGCCAGCACCGCCATCTCCACCAGCTCCCGCGGCCCGAACTGCTCCGCCGACGCCTTGTACCCCAACTTCAGACCCTGCGACACCACGAACTCCTACCCGTCTACGAATCCGGCCGGGTTCGAGTATGCCCAGACACCTGTGACGGACGCGACGTCACCTCTCGGCCTCGGCCAGATGCAGGTCGGGTTTCCAGTCGTAGACGACGCTGGTGCGCAGCAGGATGTCCTGCAGGGACCGGCGGCGGCGATCCACCGCCACCCACAGCAGCCCGAACCCGAACATCACGCACAGCCCGGCGCGCAGCCCCGCCCGGACCCATCCGACGAGGTCGCCGTTGCGGCTCACCATCCGCAGCCCCATCACCACCGCGCCGACCGTGCGACCGGTGGTGGCCCAGGACACCGTCAGGTACAGCGACGCGACACCGACGAACACACCGACGGACAGCAGAACGTGTGCGTCGGGGAAGGAGAACTCCTGCGGCGAGAACAGCAACCGCACGAGTACCACGGCGAGATAGATCCCGCCCATCACGGTCAGGACCACGCCGAGGTCGATGGCTGCGGCGATGCCCCTCGTGACGATTCCGGCGGGTCGGTGGGATGGTTCCCGGTTGCTCATGCCGGTTCTTCCGGGATCTCGGCGCGCCCGAACAACCGGCCGACGAACCCGGATACCGCGTCGTCGGCGTGCATACCCTGGCTGCGCACGCCGCGCATCGCCTCGGTGGACATGGATCCGGTCGATTCGCGGATGATGGTCGGCAGGTCGACGCCTTCGATCACCGCGTTCGCCAGGCCGATGAGGTCGACTCGCCCGATGATCGCGTCCACGTCGATCGTCGCGGCGACGGCGTCCAGGTCGACCCGATCGATGATCGCGCCCACGTCGATCGTCGCGGCGACGGCGTCCAGGTCGACCCGATCGATGATCGCGCCCACGTCGATCGTCGCCGCAACCGCATCCAGGTCCACCCGATCGATGATCGCGCCCACGTCCACCCGTTCCGCCACCGCGTCGATGTCCACGCGGTCCAGGATCGGTGCGATGTCCACGCGCGCCGCGATCGCGTCCAGGTCCACCCGACCGACGATCCGCTCGACGTCGACGCCCTCGGCGACGGCATCGAGGTCGACGTGGTCCCGCACGACGGCGGTGATGTCGACCTCGTCCAGCGCGGCGCTCACCACCCGGCGCACCACAGCGCGCAGCAACCGGTCCGCGATCTCGTCCCCGGCGCGCAGGGTCTCGGCGCCGCGCGCCTCGAGCGCGACGAGCGCGGGGTCCACACCCGGTAGACGACGTGCCGCGTCGACACCGAACAGGAGCATGCGACGAATCCCGTCGCCCACGGTCGCGGCGGCACCGACCGCCACGCGTACCGGGTCGGGGCCGGTCCTGCCGTTCATACCGACATCAAAGCCCTCCGGCGCCCGAAATGCACGTGGTTCGCGATCGGCCCGTCCGAGGGTCGATCGGGCGGTTCACGCGGAGCGGTCCAGCTGCGGCGCAGCCCGGAGCGACGCCGGGCCGAATTCGACGGTGACGGACACGGCACCGGAATGCACGAGGAGGGCATGCACCGCCCCGCTGTACCGGCTCCGATGGTCCGCGAGGCGCCGCACATTCGGTACCGGAACCGCGGGGGCCTCCGACACGGGCAACAGGATCTCCGCGTCGAGCCGGCTGCGGCTCCCCTCGATCAGCAGGCCCTCCGCGACCACCCAGCGAACCGGCACATCATGCCGCTGCTGCACGTCGCCCACCACCAGCGCCACGTGCTCTTCGTCGTCGTCCACGACGGTGAGCAGACGCCCTCTCCGGGTTCCGACCGTCAGCGGCACGTCCGATACGAGCTCGGGACCGCCCGAGTCGATACCCGACTGATCGTGGAACGGACATCCGTTGGTACGCAGGATCATTCGCCTCGTGTTCCAGCTGAAGAACGGCTCGTCTGTGGTGTTCACGACTCTCGTTCCTCCTTCACGCAGTCGACGAGATGTGCTATCTCCATCTTCGGCGGGAGGAGTGGTCGCGAACTGTCCCAGATCCGGACAGGGAGCCTCATCGCGGCAACCGGCGCGACGCGACGATCGCCCGTAGGTGACTACTCGCCGGTGAATCCGAACAGAGTCAGCTTCCGGTACAGCGACGACCGCGAGATTCCCAGCGCGCGCGCAGCGTGCACACGGTTGCCTCCGGTTTCCCGCAGGATCTTGGCGATGAGATCCCGTTCGGCGGACTCGACCGCGTTGAGTTGCCTGCGCGGACCGTGCCGGCACCATTCGGGCAGGTCCTCGACGGTGATGGCACCCGCAGGCCGTTGTGCGACGGCGCTCCGCAGGGCCGCCTCGACCTCGTGGATGTTGCGCGGCCACGGATAGCGCGCCAGCACCCGCATGGCGTCGGGAGCGACCGCTCGGCTCTGCGATCCGCTGATCTTGCGGAGCACCTGCGCCACGACCCCGGCGATGTCGTCGGTGCGGTGCCGCAGCGCAGGAACGTGCACGGTCCGGTCGAGCGCCGCCAGCAGCGGTGCCAGGGTCTCGGACGGCGGCTCCTCCGACTCCTCCATGGTGGCCACGACGAAGATGTGCTCGGGGACGGGTTCCGCCAGGGTCTCGGCCAAGGTCGTCGTGAGCGGGGCGGGCATGGCCTGGATGTTGCGCAGCACGTACAGGGTGGGGTTGGTGGAGGACACCGTGAGCCCGGACAGGTCGGTCTCGCTCCCGTCCACGAGGATGCTCCGCCCCCCGGTGTACAGGGAGTGGAAGATCTCCGACGCGAGAGACGCCTTCCCCGTGCCCGGTTCGCCGGTGAGGAGCAACTTCGCCCCGGCGGACAGGGCCTCCTCGATCTCGTTGCAGGCGCGCATCCACAGCGCGGAGGAACCGCTCGAGCGCAGACGATCGGTGCCGGCAGCGGCCAGACCGACCCGCCCGGAGTGCAGCCGGTGCTCGCGGACCCGGTTCGGAACGGACGGAAGCGGTGCCGCGGCCGCGGCCGCCTCGGAGACCTCGACGAGGTATCCGGCGGTGTCCTCGCCCGCCAGGATCCGGGTCGCGCGAACCCGGACGGACAGGCCGGTGCCCAGCTCGACCAGTTCGTCGATGCGCGCGCGGTGCCCGATGACGTAGTCGACGTGTTCACCGACACGGCGTTGGTCCTCCGGCGCGAGGAGGGTGTGGGCGAGCGGATTCGCGAGCGACATCGCGCTCCCGATCGCCATGAGGGCCGTGCCGCCGCGAGCGTCGGCCCGCACGAACGCGTCGAACAGCGCGTGCTGGCGGGCGCTCCGGTCCCGGAACAGATTCTGTTCGATCTCCGCCGCCGCGGTCCGCACGACGGTCGTGAGCAGCGGCGAGGAATGCTCGGTGAGGCAGCTGATGTCGATGACGCCGGCGACGCGTCCGCTGAACGGGTCCCGGATCGGCGCCCCGGAGCAGGCGAACGGCTGGAACCGTTCGTGGAAGTGCTCGGCGCCCTCGATCTGCACCGGGCGCCCGGATTCCAGCACGGTGCCGACGCCGTTGGTGCTGATCTGCCCCTCGCAGTAGTCGAATCCCGGCGCGAGGGAGACATGGTCGAGCAACCGTCCGATGGCGCGGTCCCCGTCGAGGCGCATCAGCACCTGTGCCTTGGCGTCGGTCAGGGCGATGCTCACCGGGACGTCGACGGTCTCCTCCGCGAGGCGGTCCAGGACCGGCAGCGAGCACTGGACCAGCCGAGAGGTCCGGTCCACCTCCCCCGCGAACCGGACCTCCCCACCGGACGGTCGCACGCCCGCCGCGGCGGAGCGCCGCCACGACGCGGACACGACGGAGGAGACCAGCGAATCGTCCGGTTCGCCGGAGTCGAGGAATCCGGCCCGGGCGACCGCCACCCGCAGCCGTCGGTCCGCACTCTTCATCGGGCGCCTCGCCCCGGCACTCTCGTGATGCACGTCACGCCTCCAGGGTAGCGTCCGCCCCCGGGCCGGTGCCGCTCCCCGCGGCACCGGCGTGCAGGTCGTCCACGTTCAGGCACCGTGGCCGTCGAGCCGGGCCAGCCGGGCGAGCACCGTCTCCGGGACCGCATCCGCCGGCAGGTGCGCGAGCCGGAACGCGCCGCGGGCGTCCGGTACGGCAGCGTCGTCGGCGAGCCAGTAGCCGGAGCCGAGGACGTCACCCTCGTGCGCGCCGACCGAGACGGTGTCCTCGCCGCGCAGTCCGATCTCCCACCGGTAGTGCGCGGCCACGTTCGTCACCGGCACGTACGACTGCGGATCGACCGGCGGTAGCGCGGCGGCATCGGCGCCGGGCGCGATCCGCTCGTCGAGCAGGACCGCCGAGACCGGCACCTCGGCGAAGCCGCGCAGCCAGTCGGCGACGTACATCGCCGCGGCCTCGACGCGGTCCGCGTCCAGGTCCGCGACGTCTCCGGGGTGGGTCGCAGCCAGCCAGGCCCGCGGCGAGGGGATCTGCAGCACCAGCGGCAGCCGGGTCGTGCCGGCCACGGTGGCGGCGAGCGTCGCCACGGCGCGGGCGGTCGCGGCGTCCGCCAGCAGTGCCCGCAACGCGTACCCGGTCCGGGACCGTGCGGCCATCGCCTCGCGCAGGCGCGGGTCGTCCGCCGCGAGGCGGTAGTACTCGCCGAGATCGAGCAGCGTGACGTCCGGTCGCAGCAGCCCGTGGGCCTGGTTGAGGAAGTTCGACAGCGCGGTGGGATCCTCCCAGGGCACCGGGTTGCCGCGGAGCAGGACCCGGCGGCTGTAGTCGAGATGGTCGACGACGAGCGGGACCCGGCGCCCGGAGACCGGCGCGTCGAGTACGGCGGGAAACGAGATGGTCATGTTTCTGACTCCAGGGAGTGGGTGCCCGCACGGTGAGGGGAGCACACGTGCGGGCACCCGGCTTGGGTGGATCCGGTGGCCGGAGCCGGCCGGAACCGGCTCCGGCCGGACCGGTTTCAGGACTTGCGGTGGACGATCTCGCCGTGCTTGGACTCGAGTTCCTTCACCCGGGCCGTGAGCTCGGCGATCTTCAGCTCCCGCCGGTCGGGCATCATGATGATCGGCATCTTGTCGATCGTCGTGGTGACCCGCTCGGCGCCGTGCACGGTGAAGTGCGTGGCGGTCAGTTCCTCGGTGTCGCCCCAGGATCCGTAGTACAGCAGGTCCTGCGGCGGTTCGGGCGTCACGAACTTCTCGACGAACTCGCCGTAGGGCACACCGCGGGAGAGCCGGTCGCGCCGCATCGACGCGCGTAGCGTCTCCGTGGCGTCGACGTCCACGACGAACGTGTCCGGCGCGTACACGACGCCGTAGATGTCGTGCGCCACCTTCGCGGAGATCCGGTCGATCTCGAGATCCGCGACCACGTCCTCCGGGGCGCGTTCGAGCGGATCTCCGTACCCTCCGCCCGTGCCCTGCGAAATCATGTACAGCTCACCGTCCTTGGCGACGTCGAACTGCAGACCCATGTGGCTGGTGCTGTACTCGGCGCCCTCGAAGGGCTGTTCGTTCATCACCTTCTCGATGGACAGGTCGAACCGTTCCGGGTTGCGGCGCAGCTCGTCGTAGACGTTGACGCCCTTGACCGTCGCGAGCGGGTAGGTGTTGCAGCCGTACCCGCCGAACTGTCCGCTGATGGAGGAGAACTTGGCACCGGAGGTCACCGTCATGAAGCCCCACAGCGGGGTGCCCTCGGCCGCCACGATCATCTCGTAGCCCATGCCGCCGCGGTACTTGCCGAAGCCCTGGTTGTCGCGGACGATCCGCTTGCTCACCAGCTGCATGAAGGGCACCTCCTCCTCCATGACCTCCTGCTCGGCCGTGTCGGCCATCGCGCAGAAGAGCGGGGAGACCGCGTCCTCGCCGTCCCGGAACGCCTTGGCGCCGCCGCCCATGCCGTTCAGGTCGGCGCACAGGTTGCCGACCTGGTCGCCGTGCTGGGTGACCCCGCCCCACAGGAAGGTGTTGATCTGGTTGAACCAGGGCGCGATGACGTTGGAGAACTTCTCCGGGTTGGAGAATTGCAGCTTGGCCCAGGGATTCTGGAGCGCCGAGAAGCCGCGGAAGGAGGCCTGCAGCGACTGGCCCATGGGGGCGTCGTAGCCGGCGTCGGACCACGTGTGCTCATCGGAGATGATCTCGATCGGGCTCATCGCGGAGGTGCAGCGCGGCAGGTCCGGCCACCAGAACGCGAGGATGGCCTGCATCATCATCGACTTGACCGAGCACAGCGGCGAGTTGATGGCCCGGTTCAGGATCTCCGGTCCGCTGCCCCGCAGGTCGATGGTCATCTTGTCGCCCCGGACCGTGATGGAGCAGGCGAGCTTGATGAGGATGTTCTCCTTGAGGGTGGAGTCCATGAACTGGTTGAACCGGACCGTGCCGTCGGGCAGTTCCCGGATGCGCCGGCGCACCTCGGCCTCGACGTCCTCGACGGTGATCCGCAGCGCCGCGACGAACGTCTCCACGCCGACCTCGTCGATGATCTTGTCGACGCGTTCCTGGATGCGCTGGACCGCACCGATCTTCACCTTCAGGTCGGCCAGCTGGAGCTTCGGGTCGCGGACCGAGTGCTGCAGGAAGGTGAGCAGGTCGCGGCGCAGCTCGCCGCGCTCGACGATCTTGAACGGGCTCATCCGCAGGCCGTCGTCGAACGGGGTCTCCGAGCCGGAGGGCATGCCGCCCGGTTCGCAGGCGCCGTTCTCGCCCTCGTGGATCGTGGCGGCCACCCAGGCGATGATGCGGTCGTCCCGGATGATCGGCATGATCATCGACTGGTCGGTGTTGTGGACGTTGCCGAAGCGGGCGTCGTTGTGGATGAACCCGTCGCCGGGGTGGATTCCGACGGTCGGCTCGTCCTTCCAGTACTTCATGATGTACCGGATGGGGTGGTGCAGGATCGCGGAGAAGGCGATCACGCCGTGGCAGGACAGGTAGGTGACGTCCCCGGCCGCCGTGTAGATGGCCGTGGTGAGGTCGCCCCACTTGGCGCCCGGTGCCGCGCCCATCGCCTCGCACATCTCGAAGCCCTCGTCGAGGGCGCCCGCGAGGCGCTTGCGGATGCGGTCCACCTGGAGGGGGTCGACCCCGTCGGCGAGGCATTCCTGCTCGAACTCGCTGCGGGAGGTGATGTGGTGCGAACGCATGATCTCCCGGTCCGGCCCGAGGAACAGCGTCGTCTCGTCCATGAAGTCGTCGACCCACTGCTGCTCCTGCTCGTTGAGCGAAGCGGTTGCGAGGCGCTGCTCCGCAGCGGCTGTGAGGTCGTCGTGAAGTGCGGTCATGGCTGTGTCTCCTGTGTTTCTGCGCTAGTCCTTGAGGAACCAGACGGCGCCCTGCGGTGAGGGTTCGAGGCGCCAGCCCGGCTCGACGAGGTAGGTCGTGTTCTCGGTGGTGACGATCGCCGGACCGGGAATCACGTGGTGGTGACTCAGCGCGTCGGCGTCGTAGATCGCGGTGGTGATCGCCCGGGGATGCGCGACGAAATGGACGTCGCGGTGCCCGACCGGCGTCGGCAGCGTCCGCTCCCCGTCGTGGTGCAGGGAATCGAACTCGACGGTCTCACCGTTGACGTAGGACGCGACCCTGATGGTCTGGACGCGGATGCCGGCCTCGGGTGCGGCCGACCCCTCGCCGTAGCGCTTGGAGTAGATGTCGGAGAACGTACGGATCAGGTGGAGCACGTCACCGACGCCGTGAATCCGGTTGATGTCGAAGGCCACTGCCGTCGTCACGAGCTGGTTGCCGTAGCGCAGGTCCATCTCGAGGCGGTGCTCGATCGCCCCGTCGCCGACACCCTGGCGTCGCAGATCCTCCGCGCCCCGGGCCTCGAGCGCGGCGACGATGTCGTTGAATTCGTCGTAGCTGTCGTAGAGCCCGCGGGTGGTGGCGTTGTAGAGCACCACGTGGACGCCGCGCTCGTGGATGTGCAGCTGCTTCATGTTGCCGGCGCCGCAGGCGGAGAACACCGAGGAGAACGGCGGGGCGAGGATCTTGCGGATGCCGGCCTGGTCGGCGATCCCGCACGCGTGCAGCGGGCCGTTGCCGCCGTACGCGAGCATGGTGAAGTCCTCCGGCAGATAGCCGCGCACCCGCAACTCCTTGGCGATGCCGATCGCCATCTGCTCGTCGACGGACCGCTTGATGACCTTGGCGACGTCGATGACGTCGAGGTCGAGCTCGTCGCACAGCTGTTCCTCGACGGCGAACACCGCCCGCTTGCGGTTGAGCTTGATGAAGCCGTTGGCGTAGTTGTCCGGATCGAGGTAGCCGAGCAGCAGGTCGGCGTCGGTCACCGTGGGGCGCAGCCCGCCGCGGTCGTAGCAGGCCGGACCGGGGTCCGAGCCGGCGGACTCGGGCCCGAGCCGGACCGAGTGGTGGATCCGGTCGTAGCTTGCGATGGAACCACCACCGGCGCCGAGGGTTTCGAGGTGGATCATCGGGACCGAGACCAGCCAGCGGTCGATCGTGGGCTGGAAGTCGTAGTGCTTCACGCCGCCCGCGGGTACCAGTCCGATGTCGAAGGACGTGCCGCCCATGTCGGTGGTGATGATGTTGCCGATCCCCGAGGACTCCGACAGATGCTCGGCGGCACTGACACCCGCGACGGGACCCGAGTGGATGGTCTGCAGGGCATCGGTCGAGTTCATCTGGGCCATGCCGCCGGAGTTGTGGATGATGAGCATCGGCTTGTCGTAGCCCGAGTCGCGCAGGTTGTTCGCGAGCTGGCTCATGGCGTGGAACATGATGCCGTGCAGGAAGCCGTCGACGATGGTGGACGTCGCGCGGACGTACTCGCCCTTGCGCCCGGAGACCTGGTGGCCGAGCAGCACCGGGATCGCGCCGAGCTGATGCTCCGGGTACTCCTCCTGGATGATCTCCATGATCCGTAGCTCGTGGGTGGGATTCTCGGTGGCGTTCACCAGCGACACCACGAGCGCCTGCGCACCGGCGTCGACGAGTTCACGCACCATCGTGCGCACGTTCTGCTCGACGAGCGGGACGACGATCTCGCCGGCGGAGTTGACCCGCTCCTGGACCGACCGGATCAGGCTCCGGTGGACCAGCGGTTCGGGCCGCTCCGCGGCCGGCAGGTTCTGCTGCATCGACGGATCGAGTCCCTCGCCGTATCCGCGGCCGCGGGAGAGCGGGATGGTGTCCTCGAAGCCGTGGGTGACGATGGCACCGACGCGCGGGCCCTTGCGCTCGATGAGGGCGTTGGTGCCGAGCGTGGTCGCGTAGCGGACCGAATCCACCTGGGACAGGACGTCGTCCCGGTCCAGTTCGGCTCGGCGGCAGGCGAGGTCGAGTGCCTCGTTGAATCCCTGCGCCAGGTTGTGGTGGGTGGTGAGGGCCTTGGCCTCGACGTACTTGTCGTCCCAGGCGAAGAAGCAGTCGGTGAAGGTGCCGCCGATGTCGACGGAGATTCGTTTCATGGTGACGAGGTTCCTTGCGGGTCGCGGTGACTAGTGGTGGTTGTGGCGCCGGCCTTCGAACTCGCCCTCGGCGTCCTGGCCGGGGCCGTACGTGACGACCTGTCCGGGATCGGTGCCGCGTTCGAGCCACTGGGCGCGCAAGGCGTCGACGTCCCATTCCATGTCGACGGTCGGGGGGTGTCCCGGCGGGATGTACTCGGTCTCGATCTGGGTGCCGCAGCCGGGGCAGTAGTACTCGAGGATGCGGCAGTAGGCCGGGTCCGGCGAGAAGGTGAACTCGTAGCGGTCGGGATCGATGATCGGCTGGTGGATCTCGCGCGGGTCGCGGTCGTAGACCAGGGTGCCTTCCTTGTAATTGCCGCGGGCGCTGCCGAGTTCGTGCCGGCACACCCGGCACACCCACAGTTCGCTGTCGAGGTCGATGACCAGGTATTCGGTCATGGGGATCTGCATGTCGTGCATCCTTCGAACGAGCCTGCGGTCGAACAGGCTTCGGGCTCTGTCGGTCAGTGGGTGTCGGTGAGCAGCAGGTCGCCGCCGGCGGTGACGTCGAACTTCCAGCCCTCCTGCACGCGGGCGGTGAAGAAGGGGCCTTCGACGATGGCCGGGCCCTCGGCGGTGGCGCCAGGCTCCTGGTCGGCCAGCGCGAACACCGGCACCGCCCGTCGGCCGCCGGCTCCGAGCACGGTGCGCTCCCCGGCCGCCCGGGGATCGCGGGCCTCGGCGAAGGAGCCGTGCGGGAGCTCGATCCGGTTCATCCGGCGGGTGGCCACCAGGGTCAGCGCGGTGGACGCGCCGGGCAGGAGCTCGACGCACTCGCCGGGTTCGTACGACGCCTCGTCGACCGTGGCCCCGTGCGCATCCTCGGTGGTCAGGGTCCAGGAGAGTTCGCAGTCGGTGAGGGCGTGCCCCTCCTGGAACATGTCCCGTTCTGCCTTGGCCAGCAGGTCGGCCACGGCCGCGGCGAGCGTCGCCTCCGCCGTGTCCGCGACGTCGGCCTCGTAGCTCTGCCCGATGTCGGAGAACCCGATCCCGAAGGCGGAGAACACCGCCGCGAGCTTGGGGACGAGCACGCTGCGTACGCCCGCGACCCGCGCCGCGCCACACGCACTCATCGGGCCGGCGCCGCCGAACGCGGCGATGGTGGTCTCGTCGGCCTCCGACACCGCGGGCGCGACGGCGTTGCCCATCGCGGTGAAGTACGCCTGCTCCATCGCGAGCAGCGCCTCGTCGAGGGTGAGGCCGAGAGGTTCGGCCACCGTGGCGGTGACGACGGCGCGGGCCCGGTCCGCGTCGAGGGTGAAGTCGCCGTCGAGGTAGGTGGTGGGGTCGAGGACGCCGAGGAGGAGGTTGACGTCGGTGATGGTGGCGGACGTGCCGCCGAAGCCGAAGCAGGCCGGTCCGGGTGCCGCACCGACGCTTTCCGGTCCGACGGTGATCGCCCCGTCGGTGACGGTGATGATGGAGCTGCCGCCGATGCCGGCCGACTCGACGTTCGACATCGGGAAGGAGATCGGGATGCCGGCGATCGAGCCGCGGCGGTCGGTGAGGATCTCCCGCCCGGCCACCGTGCCGATGTCCGTCGTGGTGCCGCCGACGTCGATCATGAGAACGTGCTTGAGGCCGTAGATCTCGGCGAGCGCCCGGGTGCCTTCGAGGCCGCCGCGCGGGCCGGACGAGTACGTCTTGAGGGCCACGGACTTCGCGACGCGCGAGGAGGCGCCGTCGTTGCGGTAGATCAGCAGCGGGTTCTTGACGCGGTGGTCGCGCAGCCGGTGCTCGGCGTTGTAGAGGAACCGTTCCATCGTCGGGTGCAGGAACGTGTTGATCACGGCCGACCAGACCCGCCGGGCCGGCGTGCGGTCGGTGGTGAAGTCCCACGAGTACAGGAACGGAACCGAGCCGAGCAGGTGGCGCGGGAACTTGCGCAGCAGGATGCCGCGCAGCTTCCGCTCGCGTCCGTCGTCGGTGTCCCCGACGGCGACGACGATGCGGGCGGCACCGTCGGTGGTGAGACGGTTGACCCGGGCGACCAGCTCCCCCTCGAGGTCCGCGGCCTCGGCGTCGACGACGGCCACCCGGGCCCCGACGAGGTCGTCGAACAGCGCCTGCTGCTCGGGGGTGCGGCGCAGCTCGTCGACGAGGGCGGCCGAGTCGGTGATGATGCCGATGCGGGGGCCCTTGCGCTCGACGAGCGCGTTCGTCCCCTGCGTGGTCGAGTAACGGATGTGCGCCGTCGAGTGCAGCAGTGCAGGCAGGTCCTCGGCTCCGTAGATCTCCTTCGACACCTTCGTCAATCCGTCGAACAGGCACTGCGACAGATCGAACGGTGTGGTGAGGGTCTTGGTGAAGCTGAATTCGTGGCCGTCCCAGGCGCAGATGTCGGTGAGCGTGCCACCGTTGTCGATGTTGATGAGTCTGTCCATCGGGTGTCCCCCGTTTCGGGTTGCGGTGATGCGGTTCGAATGAGGAAGAGCATGCGTCCGGACCCGAAGATGTGAAGTGTGCCACTTTCGGACACCCGCTATGACGTGGCTCATCTCCCGCCCTCGGACGCC
>NZ_WVTE01000006.1:0-24029 GCF_009939605.1 Rhodococcus sp. YH1
AGGTCGAGGTGACTGCGCAGGGTGGTGCCCTCGTATTCGGTGCGGAAACTGCCGCGTTCCTGCAGCAGCGGCACGACCTTGTCGACGAATTCGTCGAGGCCGCCGGGGGTGAGGTGCGGAACCAGGATGAAGCCGTCGCTCGCGTCGGTCTGCACATAGCGGTCGATCTCGGCGGCGACGTGATCGGGGGTGCCGACGAACTGCTGCCGCGCGGTGACCTCGATGATCAGTTCGCGGATGCTGAGCTTCTCGGCCTCGGCCTTCTCCCGCCAGGCCAGCGCGACGGCGCGCGGATCCTTGGCGTGGCGGACGCGGCCGCGCGTGATGTTCAGGTTGTCCTCCGGTTCGACGTCCGGCAGCGGCCCTTCGGGGTCGTACCCGGACAGGTCGCGGCCCCACACCTGCTCGAGGAACGCGATCGCGGTCTGCGGGCTCACCTGCTGCAGCCGGATGTGGCGGGCTCGCTCGGCCGCGTCCTCCGCGGAGTCGCCGAGGACGAACGTCGCGGCCGGAAGGATCTTCAGGTCGGCGTGGCTGCGCCCGTACTTCGCGAGGCGGCCCTTGACGTCGGCGTAGAAGGCGTGGCCCTCCTCGAGGGTGCCGTGGCCGGTGAAGATGGCGTCGGCCTTGGCGGCGCCGAATTCGCGGCCCTCGTCCGAGTCGCCGGCCTGCAGGAGCACCGGGTGTCCCTGCGGGCTGCGTGGCACCTCGAACCGCCCGGAGATGTCGAACTGCGTGGTGTGGATGTCGAACGGAGCGATGTCGGAATCCGCCGCGAAGATGCCGTTTTCGCGGTCGACGACCGGTGCTCCGGGGCGCCAGCCGTCCCACAGCCGCCGGGTGACGTCGACGATCTCGTGGGCGCGGACGTAGCGCTGCGAGTGGTCGAGATAGCCGCCACGCCGGAAGTTCTCGCCGGTGAAGGCGTCGGAGGAGGTGACGAGGTTCCACGCGGCGCGGCCGTCGGACAGATGGTCGAGGGTGGCGAACTGCTTGGCCAGTTCGTACGGCTCGTTGAAGGTGGTGTTGATCGTGCCCGCGAGCCCGAGGTGGGTCGTCGCACCGGCGAGGGCCTCGAGAACCGTAAGGGTGTCGGGCCGGCCGACGACGTCGAGATCGTGGATGCGGCCGCGGTGTTCGCGCAGCCGCAGTCCCTCGGCCAGGAAGAAGAAGTCGAACAGTCCGCGTTCTGCGGTCCGGGCCAGGTGCAGGAAGGACTCGAAGTCGATCTGGCTCTTCGATTCGGGATCCGCCCACACGGTCGTGTTGTTGACGCCCGGGAAGTGCGCGGCCAGATGGATCTGCTTTCGAACGGTGTTCTGCGGCATGGTTGTCGGCCTCCTCAGGCGGTGGCGTAGCGGTTGACGGGGCGCGGCAGGCCGAGACGGTCCCGCAGGGTTCCAGTGGACGTCGGGTCCTGCCGCCGCAACACCGGCAGGACCCGTTCGGTGAGCGCCGCGACCGTGCCGGCGAGGGCCAGCGGACGTAGCACCACGCCGTCCAGGCCGTCCACGTCCCCGAGGAGTGCGAGCAGCCCTGCCGGGCCGCCGCGGTAGAACAGCGACTCCGGCGTGTAGGCAGCGCCGGCCCAGTTCTCGAGCTGGGCCAGGTCCGCGGCGGCGGTGGCGTCGTCCGCGGCGAGCAGCACGTCGATGTCGAGCAGCACCGCCGGTCGCCGATCACCGGCCTGCGCGCGCAGACGCTCGGCCAGGTTCGCGGCGGACCCGAGGTCGGCGGCCTCGATACGCACGAGATCGGCGCGTTCCGCGGCGAAGTCGAACGACTGCTCGTCCGCTGCCGCAACGGCGACGAGGGGCAGGCCCTGGGGTGACCGGGGCGTGATCGACGGACCTTTGACGGAGAAGTGCTCGCCGACGAAGTCGATGTAGTGCAGCTTGTCCCGGTCGACGAACCGGCCGGTGGCGACGTCGCGGATCTCGGCGTCGTCCTCCCAGCTGTCCCACAGGCGGGCCGCGACCTCGGCGGCCTCGGCGGCCTCGGTCCACAGTGAGCCGGTGCCCTGGGTGCCCTTGCGGCCGAACAGGGCGGCCCGGTCCTCACCCTCGGAGACGGCGACCTGCCACCCCGCACGGCCGGCCGTGGTGTGGTCGAGGGTTTGCACGGCCTTGGCCACGTGGAACGGTTCCGTGTGGGTCACCGTCGCGGTGGGGATCAGCCCGATCCGCGAGGTGACGGCGGACAGCCGGGCGGCGACGCCGACCGCTTCGAGCCGGCCGCGCACGGTGTCCGCACCGGAGTCGATACCGAACGAGTCGGGGAGGAAGGCCAGGTCGACGCCGGCACGATCCGCGCTGCCCACGATATCCGCCCAGTAGCGGGCGGTGAACACGTCCTCCGCGCGTGAATCCGTGCGACGCCACGAATGCGGATGCGAGCCGGTTCCGCGGAATTCGAGGGCGAGCAACAACTGTGAACTATCGGGCATGCCGAACCTTCCCTGGAATGGCATCGAGCAGCAGTTTCGTGTACTCGTGCTGTGGTCTGTCGAAAATCTCTGCGGTGGTCCCGGATTCGATGATTTCGCCGGACCGCATCACCGCGACGGTGTCGCTGATCTGCCGGACCACGGCAAGATCGTGGGAGATGAACAGGTAGCTCAGCCCCAGCTCGTCCTGCAGGCGGGCGAGCAGGTCGAGGATCTGCGCCTGGACCGACACGTCGAGCGCGGAGACGGGCTCGTCGAGCACGAGGAGTTCCGGGTGCAGCGCGAGCGCGCGGGCGATCGCAACGCGCTGTCGTTGTCCGCCGGACAGTTCCGCGGGTCTGCGCTCGAGGTGTGCCGTGCTCAGCGCCACCTGCCCGATCAGCTCCGCAACACGTTCGGCGCGCTCGCTTTTCGTGCCGATGCCGAAGGCTTCGAGCGGTTCGGCGACGACGTCGCGGATGCGGAGCTTGGGATTCAGGGCCGCATAGGGGTTCTGGTGGACGATCTGCACCCGGCGACGGAGCTCGCGCAGGTCCCGGCCGCGCAGCGCGGTGATGTCCCGCCCGTCGAACCGGACCTGCCCGGACGTGGCGGATTCCAGTCGGATCGCGATGCGGGACACCGTGGACTTGCCGGAACCGGACTCGCCGACCAGGGACAGAGTGCGACCGCGCGGAACCGAGAAGGAGACGTCGCGCACCGCCTCGAGCGACGTGCGCCGGTCGATGCGGAAGGTCTTCGAGACCCCGGACACGGTGAGCAGGGGTTCCGCGGGTCCGCGGCCGGGCCGGGCCGCGGCGCCGGCAAGGCTCGGTGCGGCGGCGACGAGCGCCCGGGTGTACTCGTGCCGGGGGTTCTCGAGGATCTGCCGGGCCGGCCCGGTCTCGACGATCCGGCCCTGGCTCATCACGACGATGCGGTCGGCGCGGTCGGCGGCGACGCCGAGGTCGTGGGTGATGAGCAGGACCGCGGTACCGGTCTCGGCGATGCGGCTGTCGAGATGGTCGAGGATGCGCCGCTGCACGGTGACGTCGAGGGCGCTGGTCGGCTCGTCTGCGATGACGAGGTCCGGCCGGCATGCGAGCGCGATGCCTATGAGCACGCGCTGCCGCTGCCCGCCGGACAGGTCCTGCGGGTACTGCCTGGCACGGAGTTCGGGATCGTCGAGCCCGGCTTCCGCGAGGATGCGCCGCGCGTCGATCTTCGCGGTGCGCCGGTCGGCGAGACCGTGGATACGCAGGACCTCGGCGACCTGGTCACCGATGCGGACGACCGGGTTCAGGGACGTGGTGGGGTCCTGTGGCACGAGTCCGATGCGGGCACCGCGCACCTTCTCGAAGGCGCGTTCGGACAGGGAGTCCAGTCGCTGCCCGTCGAACGTGACGGTGCCGCCGGTGATCCGGCCGCTACCCGACAGCAGGCCGAGGATCGCGTGTGCGGTCGTCGACTTGCCGGAACCGGACTCGCCGACCACCGCGACGACCTCGCCCCGGGAAAGGGTGAAGCCGACACCGTCCACCGCGGTGACCGGGTCGCGACGGCTGCCGTACTCGACCCGCAGGTCGCGTACGTCCAGCAGGGCCGCGGTCATCGAGTGCTCCGTTCTTCGATGGCGTGACCGAGGCGGTGCGCCGACAGGACGACCGCCACGATGACCAGGCCGGGCAGTGTCGTCATCCACCAGGCGGTGGCCAGGTAGTTCCTGCCTTCGGAGATCAGCGATCCCCATTCCGGGGTGGGCGGCACCGCGCCGAAGCCGAGGAAGCTCAGCGACGACACGGCGAGCACGGCCATGCCGAACTCGACCGCCGCGAGCGCGACGACGGGGGCGTACGAGTTGCGCAGCACGTGCCGGCGCAGGACGCTGTGCCAGCGGACACCGCATGCGAACGCCGCCTCGACGTACAGGGCGCGGCGCACGCGCAGGACCTCCGACCGCATGACGCGGGCGAAGTTCGCGACGAGCCCGACGCCGACCGCGATCGCCACGTTCATGGTGCCGAATCCGAGGGCGGTGACGAGCGCCAGGGACAGCAGCAGGGCGGGGATGGACAGCAGAACATCGACGGCCCGCATGAGTAGGCCGTCGACCGCTCCGCCGACCGCGCCGGAGAGCAACCCGACGAGTGAGCCGACGACGAGAGCGATTCCGACGGCGACGAGCGTCGCGGTCAGGGACAGGCCCGCACCGTGCACGACCCGGGTGTACACGTCGCGCCCGATGTTGTCGGTGCCGAACCAGTGCGCCGCGGACGGCCCCTGCAACTTGTCGGCCGGGACGCCCTGCAGCGGATCACCGGACGCGAAGACCGAGGGGAACAGAGCGAAGCCGACGGCGAGGAACAGCACAGTCGTCGAGACCACGAGAACCCCGTAGCGGCGCAGGGCGCTCGTCGCTCCCCGGAGCCGGGACGGTCTGTGTGGCCCGGTCGCGGCCTGCGCGGATGCGGCGACCGGTTCCCGGATCAGGACGTCAGACATGAGCCTTCCTCTCCTCCTCCACCGCGAAGCCGGTGAGTTCGGTGGTCACCTCGGCGGGCGTCGGATGCGAGGGCGAACCGCCGCCGCGACGGCCGTCGGCGATGCGCGGATCGATGAGCGGATAGACCAGGTCCACCGCGAGGTTGACGAGCACGAAGATCACCGCACTGAAGACCACGATGCCCTGGACGACGGGAATATCCTGCGCCAGAACCGAAGTCTGGGTCAACCGACCGACACCGGCGCGGGAGAACACCGTCTCGACGACCACGGACCCCGCCAGCAGGTTGCCGACTGTCACCCCGGCGATAGTGAATGCGGGGATGCTGGACAGCCGCAGTGTGTGCCGGGTCTGGATGCGCCACCGGGACGCGCCCTTGGCGCGAGCTGCTTCGACGAACGGTTGCCGCCATGTGGTCTGCAGGCTGGCGGCGAGGACCTGCGCGATCACCGCACCGGTGGGGAGCGCGAGGGTGATCGCGGGCAGCACCAGATGCTCGATGCCCTGGTCGCCGAATGCCGGAAGCAGCTTCATCCGGAACGAGAAGAGCTGGAGCAGAAGCAGTCCCACCCAGAAGGTCGGAACCGCGACACCGAGCGGCGGCAGCGAGAACAGCGTGCTGCGCAGCCACCGGGCGCCCGTGTACGTGGCGACGAACGCGATCGAGGTGCCGAGGAGCACGGCGAGCGCCAGGGCGACCGCGGCCAGGGCCAGGGTGCTGGGTACGGCGGCGGCGATCGCTTCGGTCACGGGTTGTCCCGTGACGATCGAGATGCCGAAGTCACCCCGGACGGCGTTGCTCAGCGCAGTAAGGTACTGCCCCGACAACGGACGGTCGAGCCCGTACCGCTCCTGCAGTTGCGCGACAGCGGCCGCATCCACCGGTGTGCCGCTGCCGGCGCCGTCGACCGCGATGCTCACCGGGTCGGACGGCAGCAGGTACAGCACGCCGAACGAGACGGTGAACGCCGCCCACAGCACCAACAGCGCCTGCACGAGCCGGGAACCGAGATACCGAGCCATGGTCTACTCGCTCAGCCAGGTGTCGAAGAACTGCAACCGGGCGGAGGCCTCGAACTTCAGGTCCTGCACCGCCCCCGCCGCACCGATGGCCTGGGACAGCTCCACGGTCGGCAGCCACAGGCCGTTGTCGAGGACCAGCTGCTGTGCCTGCTTGATCAGCTCGCCGCGTTCGGCCGGGTCGGTGGTGCGCAGCTGCGCGGACAGGACCTCGTCCAGCGGCGGGATCGGGCCGCGGTTGTTGAGGTTGCGCCCGTCGAGTCCGAACGTCGTGCGCAGGATGTCGCCGTCGGCGCGCGTGCTGTTGTAGTAGGTGGCGTCGAAGTCCTTCGCTCCCTGCCGGGCAGTGGCTTCCGGGGTGGAGACCAGGTCGAGCTGCAGGTCGATACCGACCTCGCGCAGCTGCTGCTGCACGAGCTCGAGGATAGCCTGGTTGCCGGCGAACACCGAACTGAACAGCACCGAGAAGGACAGGCGGTTGCCGTCCTTGACGCGGATGCCGTCCGGGCCGGGAACCCAGCCGGCGGCGTCGAGGATCGACGTCGACTTCGCCGGGTCGTAGGTGACGTCGTCGAGTGCGGCGTAGCCGGGGGTGCGGGAGGCGAGGGTGCTGGTCGCGGGCCGGAAATCGGGGCCGAGGACGGTGTCGACGAGTTCCTGGCGGTCGAGGGCCGGCACGATCGCGGCGCGCACCGCCGGATCGGTCAGGACGCCACGGGTGACGTTCGGCTGGAAACCGAACGGGACACCCGGGTTCGGCGTGGTGAGGATCCGTCCGCCGCTGCCTTCGATCTGGGAAGCATCCTGCGGCAGAGCATCGCTGATCGCGTCGAGCTGGCCGGATGCGAGGCTGCCGGTGCGTACACCGGACTCCGGGACGATCGTGAACTCGATGCGATCGAGGTAGGCCTCGCCGTCGTGCGCGAAAACGTCGGATCCCCACGAGTATCCAGTGCGCTTGACCAGCGTGGCGGACTTGTCCTGCTGGTAGTCCTCGTAGACGAAGGGACCGGTGCCGGACAGGTCGCCGGCGCAGCGTTCCTCCGCGGACTTCGCGACGTCCCTGTCGGACAGGAAGCCGAGTTGCAGCGTCGACGACGCCTGCAGGAACTGCGCGTTCGGTCCGGCGAAGGACACCTGGGCGGTGAGCGGATCGAGCACCGTGGTGCCGGTGTACCCCGACAGGTAGCTCGCCGCCAGCGCTGCCTTGGCGCCGGTGAGGGTCTGGACGATCGCGTCGAAGTTCTTCTTCACCGACTCCGCGGTGAACGGGGTGCCGTCACTGAATGTCACGCCGTCCTTCAGCCGGAACGTGAACGCCGAGGCGTTCCCGTTCACCTCCCAGCTTTCGGCGAGCCACGGCTTCAGTTCACCGGTCCCGGGGTCCTGATCGGTGAGCGAGTCGACGATCTGACGGGCGACGTAGATGGTCTGGTTGCTGCCGGCCTGCGCGGGATCGGCACACGTGGGGGCCTGGGACAGGCCGTAGCGCAGGGTGCCGCCGGGCTGCGGGGTGCCGCCACCGGAGGAAGTGCCCGCCGTGTCGGTGCCGCACGCGGCGAGCCCACCGGCGAGGATTGCGGCGGTGGCGCCCGCGACGGCGCGACGGCGGGCGGCAGAGGTGAACGGAACAGGCACCGGGGAACTCCATGATCTCGTGAGGCGCCGGTGGCACCGCGCTTCGCGATGCCACCGGCCGGGCAGACGGTCGTAGTTCTTCGACTGGGTTGCGCCGCTCAGGCGCGACAGGATCGGGGGCGACAGATGCCCGAGCACTGACGGCACAGGTCGACGTGCAGGCGCGCCCACGCGCCCACGAACCCCTCGCCTGCCATGCCTTCTCCTCCATCGTTCCCGGCGGTAGCACCCTCACCTGCGGCGGCAGGGGGTTGCTGCGACGTCCTCGAGCCGGGTCTCTCGGTCGCTCTGGATGGTTCCCGGTGACCGTACGCGTTGCGAACGAGTTCGGAGAACCCTTTCGCTCACAGTGATCGAAACCCGGCGCCGGCACGACGGCGCCGGTCGGCGAGCGCACAGAGCAGCGACACCGCGAGCATCGCGGCACACACCGTGAGGCCGGCCGACGCGGCACCGGCGAAGTCGTCCCCGTCCGTCGCCAGCGCCGACAGATACAGGCCGGACACCGCGGCGAGGGCGACTGTCGCGGACAACCGCTGTGACAGTTGCAGGAACCCGACCGCGACACCGTGACCGCCCTCCGGTGACGACTCGAGCGTCAGCGCCCGGTTGGGTGCATCCACGAATCCACCCGAGAGGCCCGACAGAGCGGCCAGCGCCACGAACACCGGCATCGTGGCCTCGTGCTGCACAGCGGCGGCGTAGCCACCGACGACGGCGATCTCGGCTGCCACCACCACGACGACCGTCACCCGGCCGTATCGCGCGACGACCCGCCACCCCACGGCCGAGGCGACGGCCATCGCGGCGGCGGCGGCGGACAGCACGGCGGCCGCCTGGACAGCGGCATAGCCGCGCCCCTCGATGAGATACAGGCTCACGACGGTGTTCAGGGACAGCACCGCACCGAACCAGAACAGTGCGACCAAGGTGCCGAGGATGTATCCGCCGGATCCGGTCAGTTCGGGAAGCAGCACGGGCTTGCCGCCGCGCGCGGCGACACGGCGTTCCCACCACAGGAAGGTGGCGAGTGAGACCGCCGCTCCCCCGACGGCGAACACCGCACCCACCGGACCCGGATCGGAGACCACGGGCAGCATCACCAGCGTCGTGGCCGCCGCGAGGAGTGCGAGGCCCCCGGCATCGACCCCGCTGCGGGCCGACGGTCGTCCCCGATCCGGGGGCAGGCGGCGTGCAGCCAGCACGAGTGTGACGAGTGCGCACGGCACGTTGAGAATCAGCAGAACGCGCCACCCGTACTCCCCGGGCGCAGCGCCGAGCACCAGCCCCCCGACGAGCGGACCGCACAGCCCGGCGAGGCCCCCGGCGGTGCTGTAGGCGGCCAGGGCCCGAGCGCGCGCCGGGCCGGTGTAGTTCTCGGCCAGGATCCCGAGCACCTGCGCGCTGATCAGGCCGGCCCCGACCCCCTGACCGGCCCGTGCGGCGACGACCGTCCAGGGGTCGGACGCGACAGCTCCGCACACTCCCATGACCGCGAAGAGGGTCATGCCCGCGAGGAACAGCCGCCGCCGGCCGGCTACATCGCCGAGCCGGCCTGCCGGGACCAGCGCAAGACCGAAGCTGAGCGAGTATGCGGCCAGGATCCACTGCACCTGCGAAACGCCCGCGTCGAGACCGGTCCGCAGGGCGGGGAGGCCGATGTTCAGCACCGACGAATCGAGCAGGGTGGTGAAGCCGGCGGCCGCACAGACCGGCACCACCGACGTCGTCTGCCGGGGCGTCTGCGCCCGATCGGTGAGTGTCACGCGGGAGGGCGGCTAACCGCCGACCGCCACCGGATCGGCCGGTACCCGCAGCCCGAGGTTGTGCCGCAGCGTGGTTCCGGTGTACTCGGCGCGGAGGACACCACGGTCCTGCAGCAGGGGCACCACCTCGTCGACGAAGTCGTCGAGTCCCCAGGGCACGAGGTGCGATCCGAGGATGAACCCGTCCGAGCCGTCGTTCTGCACGAAGGCGTCGATCTGCTCGGCGATCCGTGCCGCGGTACCGACGAGGGGTCCGCGCTCGAACTGGTCGATCACGACCTCTCGCAGCGTCAGCTTCTTCTCCTCCGCGATCGCGCGGAGCCGTGCGACGGTCTCGAACCGGTCCTGGTGGACGAACGCCCGTCCCTGGATGATCGGCTCGGCGTCGGGGTCGGGATCGATGTCCGGCAGCGGGCCCTCCGGATCGTATTCGGACAGATCCCGATTCCAGATCTGCTCGAGCAGGATCAGGGCGGTCTGCCCGGTGACCTGCTGGTTACGGATCTCGTGGTACTTCTCGACGGCCTCGGCCTCGGTGTCACCGATCACGAAGCTCGCCGACGGCAGGATCTTGATGTCGTCGGCGGAGCGGCCGGCAGCGATCGCCCGGGCCTTGACATCTCGGTAGAACTCCGTGGCCTCGGGCAGCTTCCCGTACGGGGAGAAGATGGCGTCGGCGTTCGCGGCAGCGAAGTCCCGGCCCTGCGGGGACACCCCGGCCTGGAGGATCACCGGGCGTCCCTGGGGGCTGCGCGGAACCGTGAACCTGCCGTGCACGTCGAAGTGGTTGCCGTGGTGTTCGAAGGCGCCGGCGTCGGGTCGACGCAGGAACCGGCCGCCGGCCTTGTCGGCGACGATGTCGTCGCTACGCCACGAGTCCCAGAGTTGACGGATGAGCGTCAGGTTCTCCTCCGCGCGCTCGTACCGGCGGGAGCGATCCAGGAAGCCGCCGCGGCGGAAGTTGCGCCCCGTGAAGGCATCGAAGGAGGTGACCACGTTCCACGCGGCCCGGCCGCCGGAGAGGTGATCGAGAGAGGCGATCTGCCGAGCCAGCTCGTACGGCTCGTTGAAGGTCGCGTTGATGGTGGCGGCCAGGCCGAGGTGGTCCGTGACGGCGGCCAGCGACGCGAGGACCGTGAAGGTGTCGGGCCGGCCGATGATGTCCTGATCGAAGATCCGGCCCGCGCGCTCGCGCAGCACGAGGCCCTCGGCGAGGAAGAAGAAGTCGAACTTGCCGCGCTCGGCGGTACGGGCGGTGTGCTCGAAGGTCGAGAACTCGATCTGGCTGCCCGCCCGGGGATCCCACCATGCGGTGTGGTGATTGACACCGCCGAGGTAGGCCCCGAGGATGATCTGCTTGCGTGTGCTCATCGGTCGTGTCCTTCGGTTCCGGCCGTGGTGACGGCGTAGCGGTTGGGAATGTCGGTCGGCAGATCCAGAAGTCCGCGCAGGGACGTGCCGGGGTATTCGGAGCGGAACAACTCGCGCTGTTGCAGGATCGGGACGAGCACGTCGACGATGACGTCGAGGTCGTCGACTGCCACCCCGGGCCGGAGCCGGAAGCCGTCGATACCCTGTCGACGCCACTCACCGATCCGGTCGGCGAGTTCGGTCGCCGATCCGGTGAACACGAGTGCATCCGAGTCGAATGCGCTGCCCGCGAGTGCGTCGAGACGCCGGAGCCGCTCGGCGCCGCTCTCGCGCGGTGTGTCGAGGAAGACCACGAGGTCCGCGTACACACGCAGCGGTTCACCGACACGCCCGACCCGCACCCCCGCCGCCGTGACCTCGTCGACGAGGTCACGCACGCGGCGGGTGTCCGATGGGGTGACGAACACCAGATCTGCCTGCCGCGAGGCCAGTTCGTACGGAAGGTCGCGGTGGGCCAGCAGTGCGACCACCGGCTGCCCCTGCGGCGGTCGGGGCGTGATCGACGGCCCTCGAACGTGGAAGAACCGGCCTTCGAAGTCGATGTAGTGCAGCTTGTCGCGGTCGATGAACCGTCGCGTCTTCACGTCGCGGAGCTCCGCGTCGTCCTCCCAGCTGTCCCACAGCCGCCGAACGACCTCGACGGCATCGGCGGCCTCGTCGAACAGGTCGTGGACGAACTCGGGCAGGCGATTCTCGGCGAGCGCCTGCCGGTCGCGCTTGTCGAGTCCGGGGATGTCGCGCCGGCCGAAGTGTGCGGCCTCCTGCGCGGAGGAGGACACCTTGACCTGCCAGCCGGCGCGACCGTGCGATGTGTAGTCGAGGGTGGCCAGCGCCTTGGACACGTGGAACGGTTCGGTGTGCGTGGTGGTGATCGTCGGGATCAGCCCGATGTGCCGGGTCGACGGTGCAACCCGCGCGGCGATCAGGTGCGCATCGAGCCGGACCCGTACCCGGTCCACCGCGTCGGGGTCCTCGCTCGTGTACGGGTTCGCGGGTACGGCAAGGGAATCCTCGATCGTGACGAAGTCAAGCAGCCCGCGTTCCGCGGTGGTGACGAGATCGGCCCAGTACGTGGGTGAGGTCAATTCGTCGGGGCGTGAATTCTCTTCACGCCACGCGGCGGGATGCCAACCGGCGCCGTCGAGCGCGACGGCGAGGTGGACGGGTGTTGTCGAGGTCATCGGCGAGACTCCTGGTCGGTGTGCGGCGGGGATCGGTGGCGTCACAGGGGCGTCCGGCAGCAGGGCGCACCGGCAGCACCGCGGGCTCGCGATGCTGCCGGGCCTGGTGGGGGGTCTTCGGGAGGATCGTGGCGGCGGAGAGTTCACACGAGAATCGGACGTCCGCACCCGTCACGACGGCTGCGGATGTCCGATTCGTGCACTGCTTCGAGCCGCTCGGCGCGGTTCAGTCCGTCCGCAACCGGATCAGCACTTTCTCGAAGGGGTGCGGCCCGATCTCCTCGGCCGGTCGGCCGGGATCGAACAGGGCGGTGTATCCCGCGGCCAGGTACAGCGCGACTGCCTCGGGTTGACGCCACCCGGTGGTCAGGTAGATGCGGGCGTACCCCCTCCGGGCCGCCTCGGCCTCGAGTTCCTCCAGCACGAGTCTGCCGAGTCCGCGCCGCCGGTGCATTTTCGACGTCCAAATGCGCTTGAGCTCAGCGGTGGTCGCGTCGTAGCGCCGGAACGCGCCACCGGCGACAGGTTCGTCGTCCTCGACGAGCACCAGCAACGTGCCGTCGGGTCCGGCGAACTCGTCGGCCGGGTGGGTGGTGAGGGTATGGATCTGCTCGTCGAGCGGACGTTCGTAGCGGGTGCTGTATTCGACGGCGAGTTCGGCGAGCAGCGGGGCGGCCAGCGGGTCGTCCTGCCGCACGGTGCAGACCTGGATGTGGCGGGCGGTGGTCACCGCGCGGTCACCGCCTCCCGGGTGCCGAACCGGAACGGCTCCGGTGCGACGGCCGTGCCCTCGACGAGACCTGCGATCAGCTCGCCGATCGCGGGGGCGAACTTGAAGCCGTGCCCGGAGAAGCCCGCGGCCACGACGACGGCGCCGATGCGGTCCACGACGAAGTTGCTGTCGGGTGTGCTGGTGTACAGGCAGGTGTCGGCCACGGCGCTGCCCGGGTCGACGCCGGGCAGCCATCGGGCAGCGTAGGCGGCGAGCCGCGCGACGCCGGCGGGGTCGGCCCGGAAGGTTCTCGTCTCGGGCGTCACTTCGGGTCCGGTGCCGTGCTCGCCGATCTTGATGCCGTCCTCGGCGCCGAGCCCGTAGATGCCGGCTGTCGTGAGCAACGCGCCGGGGTGATGCACGAAGCTCGGCCAGTCGGGCCCCGTGACGGGAACGAAGTGTGCGGGCTGCTCCTGCGTGGTGCGCATCGCCGGGAGGAGGGGCGCCGGATCCGAAGCCCGGGTGAGCAACCGGTGCGACCACGCGCCGGCCGCGACGACGACGTGCCGGGCGCGCACCACCGCGTCCGGGGTGACCACGTCGACGCCGTGTCCGTGACTGTGCAGGCTTTCGACCACGGTCCCGTGCCGCACGTCGGCCCCGGCCTGCGCCGCGGCCTCCTGGAACGCGGCGACCGCGCGGTCGGCGTGCAGCCGTCCCGCCTCGGGATGATGCACGACGGTTGTGTCGAACCGTATTCCGGGCCAAAGACGTTCCGCGGCACGCGGCTCGAGGACCTCGTGCCGGACGCCGAGGGCGGCCAGCGACCGGGCACGTGCCTCGACGACGGCGGGCAGTCCGTGGTCGACCGCGCCGGTGAGGGTCAGTACCTCCGTGCCCGTGGTGTCCTGCAGGTGCCGCCATAGCGGCAGGGCACGGCCGGCGAGGGCCGTGTAGAACTCGCCGTCGTAGGCCTGCCGGTAGATGCGGGAACTGCCGTGCGAGGCGCCGCGACGGTGACCCGGCTCGAACTGTTCGAGCAGGATCACCGCCTTCCCGCGGGCGGCCAGGCGCCACGCCGCCGCCGACCCGATGACGCCGCCCCCGACGATCACGATGTCGGCCCGGCGCTCCACCTGACTCATTGCTGTCCCTCCCCTGGCTGTTGTCCGGCTACTGCTTCTTCGGCAGGCCCGGAGGATTGATCACCGAGGTCGCGACAGCCTCGTTCGCGATACCCCATCGGTCGAGCACCTGCTGGTAGGTGCCGTTCTCGATGACGTGGTTGAGCGCCTCGTTGATCGCCTCGATCAGGCCGTTGTCCTTCTTGGTCAGGACCGCGATCTCGCCCTGCAGGTCCGCACCCGCGCCGGAGAACGTGCCGGCGATCTCGGTCTCCCCGGCCTGGATGACGTGGAACGACGCGGACGGATTGGGCCCGAAGTAGGCGTCGATGCGGCCGGAGCCGAGCGCGAGGTAGTAGTCGGTGGCGTTCTGGAAGTAGAGGATTTCGGTGGGCTCGAGGCCCGCGGCGACGTTCTGCTCGTTCCACTCGACGAGGAGCGCCTCCTGGTTGGTGCCGGAGCTCACCCCGACTTTCAGACCCGCGACATCCTTCGGATCCTTCACCTCGATCCCGCTGTCCTTCGTCACCTCGAAGGCGAGGTTGTCGAGACGGTAGGTGGAGAAGTCGTACTTCTCCTTGCGTTCCTCCGTGACGGTGACATTGGAGATGAACACGTCCGCTTCACCGGAGTCGACGCGCACGAAGTTCTGTGCCCAGTCCGCGGCGGTGAGCTCGACGTCGAGGTCGAGAACGTCGCCGAGGAGATGCGCGAAGTCGGTCTCGGAGCCGATGATGGTCTTGTCGTCGTCGGCATAGAACCGCAGCGGAGGTGCGGTGCCGGCGGACCCCGTGACGATGAGGGTGCCGCGGTCGCGGATGGACTGCGGGACCTTGGCCGCGATCTCGGGTACGGGGTCGGTGGTGATGCGGTTCTGGTCGGCGGTGAGGTTGTAGCCGGCGGCGCCGGCCGCGTCGGGCTCGTCGGTGCCACAGGCGGCGACCGACAGCAGGGCGACGGCGGTCAGGGCCGAGGCGACCAGCCTCGTGCGTCGGGTCAACGCGGACATCATTGCCTTTCGGGAGGACTTCAGAGGACTTTGGACAGGAAGGCGCGGGTGCGATCCTGGGTGGGCCGGTCGAGAACCTGCGCGGGCGGACCTTGTTCGACGACGACGCCGCCGTCCATGAACACGACGGTGTCGGCAACCTCACGCGCGAAGCCGATCTCGTGGGTGACGATCACCAGGGTCGCACCGTCGCGGGCCAGGTCGCGGATCACCTCGAGCACCTCGCCGACCAGTTCGGGGTCGAGCGCGGAGGTCGGCTCGTCGAACAGGATCACGGCCGGGCGCAGCGCGAGGGCGCGGGCGATGGCGACCCGCTGCTGCTGCCCACCGGACAGCTGTTTGGGGTAGTCGTGGATCTTGTCGCCGACGCCGACCCGGTCGAGCAGTTCCCGGGCGAGCGTCTCGACCTCGGCGCGGTCGCGGCGCTGCGCGGAGATCGGCGCCTCGATCACGTTCTCGAGCACGGTCAGGTGCGGGAAGAGGTTGAAGTTCTGGAACACGAATCCGATGCGCGACCGTTGACGGAGGATGTCCCTCTCGCGCAACTCGTGCAGCTTGTTGCCCCGGCGGCGGTAGCCGACGAGTTCGCCGTCGATGCGGACCGTGCCGCGGTCGACCTTCTCGAGGTGGTTGAGGGTGCGCAGCAGGGTGGACTTGCCGGAGCCGGAGGGACCGAGGATCACCGTGACCTCGCCCTTGCGGACTTTCAGGTCGACACCTCTGAGGACCTCGAGGGATCCGAACGACTTGTGCACGCCCCGGACGTCGACGGCGTACGGGGTGGGGTCGACCGGCGTGGTCATCGGGTGGCTCCCCGGGGTGCGGCGATACCCGAGTCGCGGATCTCGCGGAACTTGGCGACGGTCTTCTGCCAGGGGGTGAGCGGGAGGGCGCGGGACGAGCCGCGCGCGTAGTGCCGCTCCACGTAGTACTGGACGATCGACAACGCGGTGGTGAGCACGATGTACCAGACGGTGGCCACCATGAGCAGGGGCACGACCCGGCCGTTGCGGCCGAAGACGACCTGCACCTGATAGAACAGCTCGGCGATCGCCATCGTGGAGACGATCGAGGTGCCCTTGAACAGGCTGATGACCTCGTTGGCGGCGTTGGGCAGGATCGATCGCATGGCCTGCGGCAGAACGATCTTGAAGAACTGCCGGCGGCGAGGGATGCCCAGGGCCTGCGCCGCCTCGATCTGGCCGTGGTCCACGGAGATGATGCCGGCGCGGATGATCTCCGCCGAGTAGGCGGCCTGATGCAGGGCCAGGCCGATCACCGCGGCGGTGAAGCCGGAGATCACGCCGGTGACCTCGAACTCGAAGAACGACGGTCCGAACGGGACACCCAGCGACAGCGTTCGGTACAGGTACGGGATGTTGAACCAGAACAGCAGCTGCACGATGAGCGGGATGGATCGGAATGCCCAGATGTACACCCAGGAGATCACCTGCAGGACGGGATTCCTGGACAGCCTGCCGACGGCGAGCAGCACGCCGAGCCCGAATCCGAGAACCGTTCCCCACACGGTGAGTTCGATGGTCACCACCAGGGCCGAGAGCACGGACTGTGCGGTGAAGTACCGAGCGAACGTCGCCCAGTCCCAGCCCGGGTTGGTAGCCAGGCCGTGCACGAACTGCGCCACCAGGACGAGGGCGAGGGCGGCGACCAGCCAGCGCAGCGGGTGGCGGGCGGGGGCGACGACCAGCCCGGCGTCGTCGGGCTCGGCGGTGCTCGCCGGCGCGGGACGGATCCCGGTCGGCGCGCTCACGCCGACCCACCGGGGAAAGCGTTCATCGGGTAGTACCTTTCACGGATCTCGGGTGAGTGATCGGCGTGCACACCGAGCGGGCGGGGCGCGTGGAGATCACTGTCGCCCGGCGGGGTCCTGCTCGTCACGGATTCCGATCCGGGTGATTCGAACCCGCCGCAGGACCCGAGCAGTCCGCGGGGTGATACCGCATGCCTGAATGGCCGAATGTCACACGGGTTCGATCCAACTGAACCTGTGTGACATTCGGCCGAGTGAGGCGCCGGTGGGCGGGCGTGCCTCTAGCCGATCGGCACCCGCGTCGTCTCCGGCAGCGCCGGTTCCTCGGTCGCGCGCGCATAGACGGTCTCGCCGGGCGCGAGACCGAGAGCGCGTGCGTCGCCGCGGGTGACCTGCGCGGTGAAGTCCTCACCGGTCGCGGCGTTGCGCAGCTCGACGCGGACCTCGAACCCGAGGTGCACGACCCGCTCCACCGTCGCGCGGGTGACACCCACGGACCCGGCGGTGCCCGCGTCCTGGGCGCGGGCGAGATCGGGTTCGCGACCGAGACGGATGTCGTGCGGCCGCACCAGCTTTCCGTTGAGCCTGGAGACATTGCCCAGGAACGACATCACGAAGTCGTTCGCGGGCCGGTCGTACAGGTCCCGCGGGGTTCCGACCTGCTCGATGCGGCCCCGGTTCATCACGGCGATCCGGTCGGCGACGTCGAGCGCCTCCTCCTGATCATGGGTGACCAGCACGGTGGTCACGTGCACCTCGTCGTGCAAGCGGCGCAGCCACGTGCGCAGGTCGGCGCGCACCTTGGCGTCGAGCGCGCCGAACGGTTCGTCGAGCAGCAGCACCTTGGGATCGACGGCGAGGGCGCGGGCCAGGGCCATGCGCTGGCGCTGGCCGCCGGACAGCTGTGCCGGATAGCGTTGCTGGAACCCGTCGAGCCCGACGATGCCGAGCAGTTCGTCGACGCGGCGGCCGATTTCGGTCTTGGGCCGCTTGCGGATCTTCAACCCGAACGCGACGTTCTCGCGGACGGTCATGTGCTTGAACGCCGCGTAGTGCTGGAAGACGAAACCGATGTCCCGCTTCTGCGGGGTCACGCCGGTCACGTCGTCGCCGCCGATGCGCACGATGCCGTCATCGAGGGTTTCCAGTCCGGCGATGGACCGCAGCAGCGTCGACTTACCGGACCCCGAGGGTCCGAGCAGCGCGGTGAGCGACCCGGACGGGATCTCGATGTCGACGTCGTCGAGGGCCGCGAAGTCGCCGTAGTTCTTTCGTGCGCCCGTGACGGTGATCATCTGGTACTCCTCTTGCGGTCGAGCAGGGTCATCAGCAGCAGCACGATCACGGCGATGGCCATGAGCAGGGTCGCGGCGCAGTAGGCGCCGAAGGTGTTGTGGTCGTCGATGTAGCGGGAGTGCACCAGCAACGTCAGGGTCTGGGACACGCCGGGGAAGCCGGACGAGACCATGATGACAGCCCCGAACTCGCCGAGCGCGCGGGCGACGGTGAGGACCACGCCGTACGTCAGGCCCCACCGGATCGAGGGGAGGGTGATGCGCCGGAACGTCTGCCAGCCGTTCGCGCCGAGTGTCGCGGCGGCCTGCTCCTGTTCCTGGCCGATCTCGTGAAGCACCGGTTCGACCTCGCGCACGACGAACGGCAAGGTGACGAAGATCGTGGCGATCACCATGCCCGGTAGCCCGAATATCACCTTGAATCCGAGGGATTCGACACCTCCGAACCACCCGCCGGCACCCCACAGCATGATCAGGGCGACACCGACGACGATCGGTGAGACGGCGAACGGCAGGTCCACCACGGCTTGCAGCAGCCCGCGGCCGCGGAACCGGCCGCGCACGAGCGCAAGTGCGACGACGACACCGAACACGACGTTGACGGGCACCACGATGGCGACGATCAGCAGCGACAGGTTCAACGCCGAGATCGCCGCGGGCGTGCTGATCGACTGGAGGAACGCACCCACGCCGTTCTCGAATGTGCGGTAGAGGATCACCCCGATCGGAACGAGCAACAGGACCAACAGGTAGCCGAGTGCGATCGTCCGCAGCGAGATTCGCGTCCACGGGGAGACCTTCATCGGTCCTCCTCCTCCCGGCGCAGGCTGCGTCCCGCTGCCAGGCGCAGCACGAACAGCACGACGAAGGCGATGAGCAGCAGTGCCACGGACACCGCGGCAGCGTTCATCGGGCGGTCGATCTCGATCTGCTGCTGGATGTACTGCGACGCCACCTGGGTCTCGTACGGGATGTTGCCGCCGATGAGCACGATCGATCCGTATTCGCCGAGGGCACGGGCGAACGCGAGCCCGGCACCGCTGACGACAGCCGGGGTCAGCGCGGGCAGTACCACGGACCGGAAGACGGTCAGGTTGTTCGCGCCGAGGGACGCCGCGGCCTCTTCCACCTCCCGGTCCGCCTCGAGGAGCACCGGCTGCACCGAACGCACCACGAACGGCAGCGTCACGAATGCCAGCGCGACGGCGAGCCCCGGCTGGGAGGCGTTGAGATGGATACCGATCGGGCTCTCCGGCCCGTACAGCGCCAGCAGCACGATGCTCGCCACGATGGTGGGCAGCGCGAAGGGCAGGTCGATCAGGGCATTGACGAACTTCTTGCCCGGGAACTCGTCGCGCACCAGTACCCACGCGATGAGGGTGCCCATGACCACGTTGACGACCGCGACGATCGCGGAGACGACCACGGTGATCCGCAGCGTCGCCAGCGCGGCCGGGGCGGTGACGGCGTTCCAGAAGCCACTCGGACCGTCGGCGAACGCCTCCGCGGTCAGCGCCGCGAGCGGCAACAGAACGATGACGGACAGCCACAGCACGGACACTCCGATGCCGAGCGGTCCGACCGTGCCGGTCGCTGCGCGCAGCGGAGTGCGGCGGCGCGCCGCCGGGGCGGGAGCCGGCCTCGGTCCCACCCCGGTGGCGCTGTCGGTGATACTCACTGTCCGGGCTCTACTTCGTGGCGTTGTCGTAGATCACGGCGATCGAGCCGGTCTCGGCCTTGAACAACTGCTCGTCGACAGCCTTCCAGCCGCCCAGGTCCGCGATCGTCCACAGCTTCGCCGGCTGCGGGAAGTCGGCCGCGAACTCCTCCGCCACCGCGGGGTCGACGGGCCGGAAGCCCGCCTCCGCCCACAGACGCTGCGCCTGCGGGGTGTAGAGGAAGTCCGCGAACGCCCGTGCCTTTTCGGCGTTCTTCGAATTCGTGAGCACTGCAGCCGGATTCTCGATCTTGAAGGTGGTGGGCGGGGTGACGTGCTCGACCGGGTCGCCGTTGCGCTCGATGAACAGCGCCTCGTTCTCGTAGCTGAGCAGCACGTCGCCGGAGCCCTGCAGGAACGCCTCGGTGGCCTCGCGACCGGACTTGGGCTGGATCTTGACGTGCTCGTTCACGAGTGTGGTGACGTAGTCCAGACCCGCCTGCGGGTTCGCGCCGCCGTCGCTCTTCGCCGCGTAGGGGGCGAGCAGGTTCCACTTGGCCGAGCCGGAACTGAACGGGTTGGGCGTGACGACCTCGAGGCCGGGCTGCAGCAGGTCGTCCCAGTCGGTGATGTTCTTGGGGTTGCCCTCGCGCACCACGATCGTCACCACCGATCCGAAGGGAATTCCGTTGTACGGACCGGAGTTCCAATCGGCCTCGACGAGCCCGGCGTCGACGAGACGCGTGATGTCCGGCTCGACGGAGAAGTTGACGAAGTCCGCCTCGGCGCCGTCCTTGACCTTCCGGGACTGATCGCCGGAGGCGCCGTAGGACTGCTGGAACTCGACGTCCGCACCCTCCTCGGTGGCCTGGAAGGCGGGGATCAGCTTGTCGAATCCGGGCTTCGGCACGGCGTACGCGTACAGGTTGATCGTGCCGCCGGAGCCGTCGCCGCTGCTCTCACCTCCGCCCACGGTGTCGCTGGATCCGCCGGAGCACGCGGTCAGCACGGTCGCGCCGAGGGCGGCGAGGGCGGTGACGAACAGACCCGAACGTCTCTTCATGAGGTGATGCCTTTCCTGCAGGAGTGTCTCTGTGCGAGACCGGGGGAGGACCCGGGCACACCGGTTCGAGGAGACGCTCCGCAGGACGGACGAAGGTGGTGGAGACGTGGACCCGAACGAGTCGGGCCGACGAATGTCACGCCGGACGGGGCGACGCGACTCCTCGGCAACCGGGGGCGGCAACGATGCCGCAAGGGTTGGTGACGGGAGTCAGCGACGACAGTCGACGTCGGCGACCGCGCGCACGCCGACAGCGATCAGCGCCAGTTCATGGCGGACGCGAGGCACGGCGGTAGCGGACACGCGGCAGACTCTAGCAGAAGCGCTCGGCCTGTTCGACGGTGTCGTCCGGAAGCGCGCGCAGTCCGATGACGCCCGCGCCGCCCATCGCGTCCACGGCCTCGCCGAGGAGGAGGCAGCCGGCGAACACGACACCGCCGACGGTAAGCACCGCGGCGTACATCTTGTCGATCACGATCTGCCTCCCGGCGGGTTCCGTGGTGTCGCGAGTGGTCTGCTCCAGCGTGACGTGGGGTCGGCGCTCCGAACTGTCCGGATTCTGGACAGTGCCGGTGTCAGGGCGTCGTCCGCGCCCCTGGGGAGCCCTCGCCGCCCTCGGCCGCGGCGACCCCGAGCATCAGCCGCGTGATCTCTTCCCGGTCCGACGCGCCGGGCAGGCCCCAGCCGGGCTGGTAGCCGTACATTTCCGCGATCGTGATCGCGCGGCGGTTGCCGTCCGCCACCTCGACGTCGGTCGGGGTGATCAGAGCGGGATGCGCGACGCCGCACGCCTCGGCCAGCTTGAAGATGTCCCGGCGCAGCGCCCGGATGTAGTTGGCGGCGCGCACCGACTTCAGCTCCACGTCGAGCCCCCGCTCGAGCCACGGGTTCTGGGTGGCGACGCCCGTCGGACACCGGTCGGTGTGGCACTTCTGGGCCTGGATGCAGCCGATCGCGAGCATCGGCTCCCGCGCGATGTTGACCATGTCGCAGCCCAGGGCCATCGCCACCACCGCGTTGTCGGGCAGTCCGAGCTTGCCGGCGCCGATGAACGTCACGTCGTCGCTGAGGCCCGCCTCCGTGAACAGCTTGTAGACCCGGGCGAAGCCGCTGCGGAAGGGCAGCGAGACCGCGTCCGTGAACACGAGCGGCGCGGCGCCCGTGCCACCCTCGCCGCCGTCGATCGTCACGAAGTCGACGCCGCGGTCGGAGTTGCACATCGCGTCGACGAGGTTCTGCCAGAACGCCATGTCGCCGACCGCCGACTTGATGCCGACCGGCAACCCGGTCTCGTGGGCGATCAGCTCGATCCAGTCGAGCATGCTGTCGACGTCGTGGAACGTGGTGTGCCGCGACGGGCTGACACAGTCGCGACCCTCCGGGATGCCGCGGATCTCGGCGATCTCGGGGGTCACCTTGGCTCCGGGCAGCAGGCCGCCGAGGCCGGGCTTGGCACCCTGGCTCAGTTTGATCTCGATCGCCCGCACCGGCGCCGACTCGACGACGGCCTTCAGCCGGGCCAGGTCGAACCGGCCCTCCTCGTCGCGGCAGCCGAAGTACGCGGTGCCGATCTGGAAGATCAGGTCTGCCCCGTTGCGGTGGTAGCGCGACAGCCCGCCCTCGCCGGTGTTGTGCAGGCACCCGCTGGCGGCGGCACCGCGGTTGAGCGCCGAGACGGCGGCCCCGCTCAGCGAGCCGAAGCTCATCGCCGAGATGTTGACGATCGACTGCGGCCGGAACGCCTTCGCCCGCCCGCGCGCCCCGCCGAGGATCTTCGCCGACGGGATCTGCAGCTCCTCCCCGGCGTGCGGCGCCGCCGACGGCGGGGTCTCGGAGAACGTGCGGTGCTTGATGATCGTGTAACCGTCGGTGTATTCGACGTCGTTGTCGGTGCCGAAACCGAAGGTGTTGTTCACGAGTTTCGACGACGCGTACACCCAGCGACGCTGATCGCGGGTGAAGGGGCGCTCCTCGTCGTTGCCGGTGGTGATGTACTGCCGCAACTCGGGACCGACCGCTTCGAGCAGGTAGCGGCCGTGCCCGACAACGGGGAAGTTGCGTAGCAGCGCGTGGCGTCGCTGCAGCAGGTCGTACGAGGCGACCGCGGCCATCGCCGCGGCGGGGATTCCGAGGGCTTTCGACCACTTCATGGGGCCACCGTACGACGCTGCCGCGATGCCCGCCGACCTTCGTGAACGCGGTTTCGGGAGCGGGCCGGGCGGGTAGGCAGTGCACCGACACGCGTGCGCGGGGCACCCGGGCGCGCGGACACGGTGTGGACGACCGCGGACACAGTGTGGACGACGAGGGGCCGGCGATGCGCAGACACGATCGGGACTACGACGAGCGCGACCTCGAGGTCGACGACGCCGAGGATCACGCCGCGGGCCCGACCGCGGTGGCGGTGTCGCTGAAGCGGTCCCTCGAACGGATGGGACCGATCCGGACGGCGCAGACGCTGTTGCGGCTGAACCAGGCCGAGGGCTTCGACTGCATGAGCTGTGCGTGGCCCGATCCGGACCCGGGACATCGATCGGTCGCCGAGTTCTGCGAGAACGGTGCGAAGGCGGTGGCGGAGGAGGCGACCCGGCGCCGTGCCACTCCCGAGTTCTTCGCCGCACACAGCATCGCCGACCTGGATTCGCACAGCGAGCACTGGCTCGGCCGGCAGGGCCGCATCACGCATCCGATGATCAAGCGGCCCGGCGCCACCCACTACGAGCCGATCGACTGGGACGAGGCGTTCGCCCTGATCGGTGCGGAACTCGAGGCGCTCGACAGCCCCGACGAGGCGATCTTCTACACCTCCGGGCGTGCCTCGAACGAGGTGGCATTCGCCTACCAGCTGTTCGCCCGGGCCTTCGGCACGAACAACCTGCCCGACTGCTCCAACATGTGCCACGAGTCCACCAGCATCGCGCTGCAGGAGTCGATCGGCATCGGCAAGGCGAGCGTCACGCTCGACGACGTGTACCACGCGGAGCTCATCGTCCTGCAGGGCCAGAATCCGGGAACGAACCATCCGCGCATGCTGACCGCCCTCGAGAAGGCGAAACGCAACGGCGCCACGATCCTGTCGATCAACCCGCTGCGCGAGGCGGGCCTGGTCAACTTCCGCAATCCGCAGACCCCACGCGGGGTCGTCGGCCGCGGCACCGACCTGTCGGACCTGCACCTGCCGATCGCGCTGAACGGCGACCTCGCGCTGCTGCAGGCGTTCGGTTCGCTGCTCGTGGAATGGGACGCGCTCGACCACGAGTTCATCGAACGGCACACCCACGGTTTCGAGCAGTGGCGCCACCACGTCGCCGACGTTGCCCTGCGCGAGGGCCAGGTTGGTGACCTCCTTGATGGTGGCCACCGCGTTGCGGTGCTGGGTCAGGCCCATCGCCCAGCAGAACACCGTTGCGCGCGAGTCGCGCAGCAGCGTCGCC
>NZ_WVTE01000060.1:0-12281 GCF_009939605.1 Rhodococcus sp. YH1
AATGTGACCGGGGCGAGCGCAGCGACGGGGAATGTGACCGGGGCGAGCGCAGCGACGGGGAATGTGACCGGGGCGAGCGCAGCGACGGGGAATGTGACCGGGGCGAGCGCAGCGACGGGGAATGTGACCGGGGCGAGCGCAGCGACGGGGAATGTGAGGCGACGGCCGTGACGGTGATTCTGCTCGACCCGTACCGGCCCGGATCGGTGCCGCTCGAGGCGGTGCCGCTGCTGACCGGGCCGCTCGCCTGCACCGACGACGTGCCGGCGGCGGTTCGGGAAACGCTCGGCGCGACAGCGGGATCCGACGCCGAGACGTTGGTGGCCGTCGACGCCGGGCACGAGGCGGTGCGTGAACGCGTGCGGCGGGGTGAGCGGGTGATCGCCGCCCCGCCCGCGCCGGGGGAGCGCCTGCTGCGTGCCGTGGAGGTGATGGACCGGCTGTGGGGATTCGGCGGCTGGGAGGTCACCCAGACGCACGATTCGTTGCGCCGCTACCTGCTCGAGGAGACCTACGAACTGCTCGACGCGATCGAGGAAGGTGACCCGCACGGCCTGCGCGAGGAACTGGGAGACCTGTTGCTCCAGGTGCTGTTCCACTCGCGGATCGCCCAGGAGTCCGGCACCGACCCGTTCACCGTCGACGATGTCGCCGACACGCTCGTCACCAAGCTCGCGTTGCGCAGCCCGCACCTGACCAACGGTCACACCGGCCCGATCGACGTGGCCGAGCAGGAGGCGGCGTGGGAGGTGGCGAAGGCGGCGGAGAAGGCCCGGCCCTCCTGCCTGGACGGCATCGCGATGGCGCAGCCGGCGCTGGCGTTGACCGAGAAGGTGCTGACCCGCAGCGCCAAGGCGGGATTTCCGTCGGATCTGGTACCGGAATCGCTCGGTTCGGTACGGATCTGCGGTGAGGGCAGCGCCGAGCAGACGCTGCGGACCGCTGTCGTGGCTTTCGCCGGCCGGATCCGCAGAGCCGAAGACGCCGCCGAAGCCGATCGCGGTAAGCGAAGACCATTGTCGAGCGACGACTGGCGCAGGTATTGGCCGCAGACGTGAGCGACGACGCCGGTCGGGGTCGCCCGACCCGGCAGGATGCGGCAGCCCGCCGCCCGCGGCCTAACCTGTCTGGCGACGTCCTGCACGTCGGCGGGTCGTGCGCGTGAGCTTGCGGCCGACTCGAATCAGCAAGTCCTGCTGGCGCCGTGCATACAATTGGGCCACAGCGCGCCGGGCCCTGCGCCGCTGCTCGGCGCTCAGGTCGTACTCGGCCAGCGATCGCACCATTTCCCTGCACTCCAGTGTGGTCGCGATGTACGCCTGCCACGACGGTACGTCGAGCTTGCGTGCCAGCATCGACGGTGTCGCATGCGTCAGGTGCCGTCGCGCCAGCACCTCCGGCACGTGCCCCCATGGCCCGGCAAGCGCCAGCTTGGCGGCGAACACCTCGTCTTCGCGCAGCATGTTCCGACGCTCGATCCGTACCGCGGGTTCGCGTCGGATCAAGCTGTACAGAGGATCGACCAGTGGGATGGCCTCGTTCAGCATCCCCAGCATCGCGGTGAACCGCGTAACCGGGTCGTCGGAAGCGAGGGCCGTGCCGTGGTGCGGGCTGAGTCGTGTCAGGCCGTTCGGAGCGGTGTACTCGATTCGGTTCGTCACCAGGATCAGCCGGTCGTCGGCTGCGAACGCCTCCAGAGCCCTGGAGATGCAGCGCGGTGCAAGCCAGTCGTCATCGCCTACCCACCGAAAGAAGGTGCCGGTGGCCAGCCGGAGCGCGCTGATGTAGTTGTTGAGCAGGCCCACGTTCACGGGGTGCCGGTGGTAGACGACCCGGCTGTGTTGCTCCGCCAGGCTGCGGCACAGCTCCTCGGTCCCGTCGGTGGAGGCGTTATCGCAGATCACGAGTTCGATGTCGGTGTGGTCCTGGGCGAGCACCGATTGCACCACGACCTCGAGGCGATCCGCCCCGTCGCGAACGGGCAACCCGATGGAGACCAGCGTGTCGGTGTGGCCCATCGGGCACCCCCTCGTCGCTCGACTCGTGCATTACACCGTGCCTCCACGCCTCGGGCGGAATGCTCGGGCCGGGGCGACGACAGGCCTGGCGGCTTCTTCGATCAGGCCGGTACTCGGTGGACCGGACACCGAGTCCGGTTTTCAGATACGTTCGAGCCAGATTTCCCGCCAGAAAGGCACGAATTCGCGGGGGCAGTTGGCGTTGTACGCGCCGCTGCAGACGACGTCCGCCAGCACGATGCAGGGGTTCTTCATGGTCAGCAACTCGCCGGTCTTCTCGTCTATACATTTGGTGACCCGGGCCTGCACTCGTGCCGTGCGGCCGCAGTAGCGGGCCATCTCTTCCTCGAAGCCCATGCCCCGGTTCAACCGATCTTCGTTGAGCGTCAACATGATCTGATCCTTGGGCTTGATGCGTACCATCTCGCCCGGTTGGAGGTTCAGGTGGGCGGTCGGCGTCCTTCCGACCGCCTTGCCCGCGACGAAGCCCCAGGGCAGCCCGTCGCGGAACCACAGCTTGCGCGGTAGCCGCCGCCTGCTGGCGTCCTGCAGGCGATTGAACAGGCTTACGAGAAAGGCCTTGATCGAGTCGATGGGACCGGCGTTTCCGGTCTTCACGTCCGTCACATACTGGCCGAGATCGCGGAACGGCAGGCACGTCGGCGCGGCGCGCATCAGCTCGGTGGCCTGGCACGAATAGCGTGGTCGGCCGTCGGGTCCCGGTTCCTTGCGGGTGTTGACCTCGAGCAATGGAATCTCGATACGGCCGGAGACGGACGAAGTCGGCGTTCCGGGGCCGACGCGTTTGAGCCAGGCTTCCTTCCAGTACAGGGAACACGCTGTCTGGCAGCCCCCGTGCGCGGAGCCGTCACAGCGCGAATCGGTCAGGTGGACCGCATTGTCCATCCTGTGGATGCCGCTGCCCGAAATGGTGTCGCAGAGCTTGTGCGCAACCTTGTGCACGGTCAGCCGACGGCCGCAGAACCCGAGCATCTCCGGCATGAAGGGCAGGTTCTCGAGCTCGCCCCGTTCGTCCAGCGTCGCGAGGATCTCTTCGGCGCTTCGAACCTCGACCAGGTCGCCGACGCGCAGGCCCGGAATGGTCGCGGACTTCGTCATCGTGAGTGTTTCCTTCCCTCCCGGGGGCTGCAGCGCGTCGGATGTCCGGGTGTACGCGGTGGACCACGATTGCAGCGATCCGGGACGTCCTCCGCGCTGCGCTACCGGGCGAAACGGGCGATTCGTGTTCGGGATCGCCATCGGGGCCTGTTCCATTTCGATGCTACCTCCGGCCTTGCCGTCGAATCTTCGACTCGGACGGAGCGCTCTGTCGGAAAACACCCCAGGATTTCGGGTCGAATCGGGTGTCGGGAGTGGCATCCGTCAGCCCACCGCGATGATCGATTTGGGGACACCCAGTATCCGTTCGCGCAGAATGGTCGCCGTGGGGAAGTAGTCGCGCATCTCTGTGATGCTCACCAGTTCGGTCCACAGAACCTCGTTGCGCGCCTCGTCGATGTTCGCCGGCCTCGTGTGGACCAAGGGCCAGTGTGCGGCAATGGCGACCCGGGCAGCGGCAGGCAGAAACTGCATTCCGGGAAAGAGCCAGTGCGGTTCGAGGGGAAAGTAACGATATGGCGTCTGAATCCAATAGTGCGGCGCGAGGCGCCGGACCTGTCGCGCCAGCTCCGCTCTGCGGGCATGTCCGCCCACGTGCTCGATGAGTGAATTCGAGAACACGATGTCGAAGCGGGAGTCGACGTCCGCCTGTGCAAGGACGCGGGTCGCATCGCACGCATCACCGAGGACGGGAACGATCCACCCGTCGTCGGACTCACCGGGCTCGAAGAGATTGAGTACCGTAACGTGCTCGGGCCTGACCGGGGCACGGCGCCATGCCTCTATCGTTCCGCCGAGATCCAGAACCCGCATGTTCTCGATCGCCGGGAATGCCTCACGAAACATCTGCCAACGCCGCATCCTCGTTCTGGCGCCCAGAGATGTCGGAGAATCCACGAGTATGCGTCGCAGTTGGGTGCCGGCCACAGATCCCCCTCCGGTGATCAGGCTCTCGACGTTCGCAAGACGCCTATGCTATCACCGCCGTGCGACGACAGGGCCGATCTCGATCCGGTTCGATGCGCCGTTTGCGTGGTTCGCGCGTACTACCCTCGGTTCTCATGACCGGACCGAAGGTTCGTATCGCGATCCTGGGCATCAACTTCGCCCCAGAGCCGACCGGGATCGCGCCCTATACGACCCTTCTCGCGTCCGGATTGGCCGCGCGTGGGCACGAAGTCGAAGTTCTGACCGGATTCCCTCATTATCCGCAATGGAAGCGCCTGGACGGAGGTTTCCGGTTCCGATCCGACGAAATCGAGGATCGCGTTCGGATTCGGCGCTTCGGTCACCACGTCCCGCGGGGTGCTACGGCAGTCGGTCGAGCGTTGATGGAGATGAGCTTCGGGCTTCAGCTTCTGCTCGCGCGATGGAACGGACCCGACGTCGTCCTCTGCGTGAGTCCACCATTGCTGGCGGCAGGACTGTCCGTGGTGCGCGCACGGCTGTCGTGGCGGCGACCTGCAATCGGCGTCATCGTCCACGACCTCTACAGCCGTGGGGTCGTGGAGGCGGCGGCGCTGTCGGGCTTGTCCGCCTGCGTGGCACAGGCGGTGGAATCTGCATTCCTTCGGTCGGCGGACGGCATTGTGGTAATCCACGACGGATTCGCGCAGATCCTCGAGGAGCACCTCGGCGTCGACCGCAGAAGAATTCGCACGATCCGGAACTGGAACCATGTCGCACCCCCGGATCCCGCGGCCAGCTCCGCATTCCGCGCCGCACACGGCTGGGATTCCGACGAGGTGGTGATCTTGCATGCTGGAAACATGGGCACCAAACAGGGCTTGGAGAATGTTGTCGCGGCGGCCCGGCTGGCAAGTCGCGAAGGCCGCCGTGTGCGGTTCGTCCTGCTCGGTGACGGCAACCAGCGCGTTCGTCTGGAGGCTGCGGGCGCCGGAATCCCCACACTGCAGTTCCTGGCGCCGGTCACAGAGGAGGACTTTCCTTCAGCGCTCGGAGCTGCGGATGTGCTTCTCGTGAACGAACGACCCGGCGTCGCGCAGATGGCGGTACCCAGCAAGCTGACGTCCTATTTCAACTCCGGCAAGCCTGTCCTCGCGGCGACCGACGCGGACGGATTCACGGCGACCGAGATCGCCGCATCAGGGGCCGGTATCCGTATCCCGGCCGACCGACCGGACCTGTTGCTCCGGGAGGCGGTCCGATTGGGCACGGACGGGGCGCTCGCCGCACACATGGGGGAGCAGGGACGTCGCTACTGCGCTACAACCTTGTCCACATACGAGGCCCTGGAGCGCTACGAGAAATGGATCGGGGATCTCGTGCGCGAGTCGCGCAGGCAGAGGTCGCGCTGATGGTCAAACGCGCACTCGTGACCGGCATAACCGGACAGGACGGGTCCTATCTCGCGGAGTTGCTGCTGAACAAGGGCTACGAGGTCCACGGAGTCATCCGCCGTGCCTCGACGTTCAACACCCACCGGATCGAACACCTGTACGTGGACTCTCACGTACCCGGCGCGAGGTTGTTCCTGCACTACGGAGAACTCCTCGACGGGGCACGGCTCACGGCGCTGCTGTCGGCGATTCGTCCCGACGAGGTGTACCACCTGGCGGCGCAGTCACACGTTCGCGTGAGTTTCGACGAGCCGGAATACACCGCCGAAACAACAGCACTCGGAACAATTCGGCTGCTCGAGACGATTCACCAGATCGGACTCGACTGCCGCTTCTACCAAGCGTCGAGTTCGGAGATGTTCGGCGCATCGCCGCCGCCGCAGAATGAGGAGACGCCGTTCCATCCCCGCTCGCCGTACGGCACCGCCAAGGTGTTCGCCTACTGGACGGCACGCAACTACCGGGAGGCATATGGTCTCTTCACAGTCAACGGCATCCTGTTCAACCACGAATCACCCAGACGGGGGGAAACCTTCGTCACGCGAAAGATCACCCGTGCGGTGGCTCGCATCCGGGCCGGCCTGGATCGGCATCTGTACATGGGCAACGTCGACGCAGTCCGTGACTGGGGTTACGCACCCGAATACGTCGAGGGGATGTGGCGGATGATGCAGGCCGAGACCCCGGACGACTATGTGCTGGCGACGGGAGAAGGCTATTCCGTGCGCGAATTCCTTGCCCTCGCGTTCGACCACGCCGGTCTCGACTGGGAGAAGTACGTGCGATTCGACGAACGCTACCTTCGCCCCGCGGAGGTCGACTCGGTGATCGGCGACGCAGCGAAGGCCGGAGCGATCCTCGGCTGGAATCCTCGGGTGCGCACTCCCCAACTCGTGAAGATCATGGTGGACGCCGACCTCGCGGCACTCGAATCTCGAGGCGGTCACCGGATCGACAGACCCGAGCTGCCGGGGTGGGGCACCTCGTCGCACTGACCCTGTGGGATCAGCTGCGACAGGTTCCCTGATGCGCGACGAACCACTCGTATGTCATCCGGACGCCCTCCTCGAGCGGGGTCTTCGCGGTCCATCCGAGTTCCGTGAGGCGTCGGACGTCGAGCAACTTGCGCGGGGTGCCGTCCGGCTTCGACGGATCCCACCGAATCTGCCCGCGGTAGCCGACCACGTCGGCGACAAGGTGCGCGATCTCGGCGATCGTTACGTCACTACCAGTGCCCACATTGACCGGCCGGCAGTCGTCGTAGTGGTCCAGCAGGAAGTGGCAGGCATCCGCGAAGTCGTCGACATACATGAACTCGCGCCGGGGCCGGCCCGTGCCCCAGCACGTTGCATGCGGAGCGCTGTCCCGGGCCGCGTCATGGAGGCGACGGATCATGGCGGGCAGGACGTGGCTGTCGTGCGGGCTGAAGTTGTCGCCCGGACCGTAGAGGTTCGTGGGCATCGCGCTGATGTAGGGCAGGCCGTGCTGGCGGCGGATGGCGGTGACGTGCGCGATCCCGGCCAGCTTCGCGACCGCGTAGCTTTCGTTCGTCTCCTCCAAGGGACCCGTGAAGAGTGCCTCTTCGCGAATCGGCTGTTCTGCGAACTTGGGGTAGATGCAGCTCGACCCCAGGAAGAGGAATCGCTTCACGCCACTCGCGACGGCGCTGTCCAGCAGGTTCACCTGTATGCGCACATTGTCGGAGATGAAGTCGGCGGGTCGACGAGCGTTCGCTGCGATCCCGCCGACCCGTGCTGCTGCGGCGATCACCACCTGCGGGCGGGTCGCCTCGAAGAACTCCGTGGTAGCGCGGGCGTCGCGCAGATCCAATTCGGCCGAACTACGTCCGATCAGATTCTCGAACCCGCGCTTTGCGAAGTGGCGCCACAGCGCCGATCCCACCAGTCCCCGGTGACCCGCGATGTAGATCCGGGTGCTTCGAGGTAGGGGGTAGGAGTTCGTCCCGGGATGACGACCTGCGACGCAGGAGGCTCGATCGGACCGATCGACATCGACGCTATCCCGTGCAGGGTCGGTATCCGACACGGCCACCTCGATCCTCCGGTGGGGGTCCCGAACGCTCCGGTGATGTCCGGGAGAGGGTGGCACATGCACGCACCGCAACTTCCTCCAACCGATCACCTCGAACCGGAGCCGGTACCGGGTTCGAAGGTTACCACTTGCTCGTTCGTCGACGCGCGGAGATTCTCAGCGCGTGCCCGGCGCAAGGGCAGGACTGCGACTGAGCCGACGGAACGCGACAAGGCCGGCACGTGCCGGCGAGCTCACCGCGTCGGGCGCTCCGATCTGGCCGCGCACGTACGTATCGGGCCCGAACTGCATGCAGCTCGGGTAAAATTCGACGGAACAACGACGCCTCGAGGGGTGCGAGTTGGGTGGGACGAGTTGGGATCACGGACAGCGAGACCTGCGCGGTCCGGCGCACCCATGTCCGACGCCGTGGCCTCGAATGGTTGTGGATGCCGTTCCGATCGATCTGGTCGATCGAGAGCTCGCGATGGCCCTCATCGTCGATGCGCTCCGCCTACCGGACCCGCTCGCCGTCGCATCGGCCAACCTCGACCATCTCCATCACTTCGAACGCGACAGCTTCTGGACGGACCGTCCACCTGCGGTTTCCATCGGAGAGCCGTCCAGGGGGCTGCGCTGGCTCACACTGCTCGACGGAGTGCCGCTCGTCCGGAAAGCCGAGGCACTCAGCGGTCGGCCTTGGCCGAAGCTTTCGGGCAGTGACCTGATCTGGCCGATTCTGGAGTACGCGGCGAAACACGGCACGCGGGTGGGGTTTCTCGGCGGGACCGCCGAGACACACGAGCAACTCCGCAAGACGCTGAGGATGCGCCTTCCCGCCCTGCAGGTCGCGGGCACCTGGGCGCCGGCGCGATCCGAGATACTCGACTCCCGAACGTCGGCGGGAATCGCCGCCGACATCCGTTCGGCCGAGGTGGAAATCCTGATCGTGGGACTGGGAAAGCCCCTGCAGGAGAATTGGATTGCGCGATTCGGCCCGGACACCGGAGCGCGGGTGCTGCTCGCGTTCGGTGCCGTGGTGGACTTCCTCGCCGGCCGCGTGAGCCGGGCGCCGCGGTGGATGGCGGACCACGGCTTCGAGTGGACGTGGCGACTGATGCTGGAGCCACGACGGTTGAGCCGTCGCTATCTCGTGCACGATCCGCCGGAATTGCTGCGGTTGATGCGCCGAGAACCGACGCTCCAGCACGAAGCGGCGATGGCGCATCCCGACAGGAGTGTGGGGCGCGGTGCATTCGTCGGGCCCCGACGGCGGGCTACCGTCGCCGTGGTGGTGGTGACGTACAACAGTGTGTCCGATCTGCCCGGGCTGATCGACGACCTGCGTATCGCTGCTCGCGACCAGTCGATCCGCGTCGTTGTCGTCGACAACCAGTCGTCCGACGGCACAACCGATGTGGTGCGCTCGCACACCGACATCACGTTGGTCGAGTCCGGGGGGAATCTCGGCTATGCCGGTGGCATCAATGCGGCGATGCCGTTCGTGGAGCCGTGCGAGGCCGTGCTGATACTCAATCCTGATCTGTCGTTGGCCCCTGGAGCGGTGACCCGCTTGATGACATCGCTCCGTGGCGACGACCGAATAGGGGCCGTGGTACCGCTCATTCTCGACGCAGACGGCGCAGTCTACAACTCGATTCGACGCGAGCCCTCGCTCTCGCGTGCGGTCGGGGACGCATTGCTCGGCCGCAGACTTCGTAAGAGGCCGTCCTTGCTTTCCGAAATCGATTACTGTCCAGCAGATTACCTCGAAGCTCACGATGTGGACTGGGCAACCGGAGCCGCACTGCTCATTCGAACCACGGTGGCGCACGAGGTAGGCCCCTGGAACGAGGAGTTCTTTCTCTACTCCGAGGAGACGGACTACTTCCGTCGCATCCGCGAGAGCGGCCATTTGGTTCGGTTCGAGCCGTCGGCGGTGGTGCAACACCGCCAGGGAGGCTCGGGTACATCGCCGGCTCTCGCACGGCTCATGGCCGTGAACCGAATTCGATACGTGAAACGACACCACGGAGCCGCGTACGCGGTGCTTTTCCGCGGAGCCGTGGCATTGGCCGAAGCGCTGCGCTCCTACGATCGGGAGCGTCGACGTACGCTCGCAGCTGTGCTGAACCGCAGGAAATGGCGAGATCTCCCGCACGCGACCTCACATGGCTGAACAACTGTCGGGACCGCACCGACGCGGCGCAGTGATCGTTCCCGCGTACAACGAAGCCGCGGTGATCGAGCGGACGCTCCTGCCGCTCAGCCACGCTGCAACCGAGGGGTATATCGAGCTGATTGTGGTGCCCAACGGCTGTACCGACGACACCGCCGCGGTGGCCCGACGTATCCCGGGCGTGCACGTTGTCGAGTTGCGGGAGGGGTCCAAACCTGCGGCACTGAATACCGGTGACCGGATCGCCACGATGTGGCCCCGGCTGTACCTGGACGCCGACATCCGGATTTCGGCCGGTGCGGTACTGGCCGTCCTCGATCGACTCGCCCGCGGTGACGTGCTCGCCGCTCGTCCCGAGTTCCGTTACGCGTTCGACCGCTCCGACCCACTGGTTCGCAGCTACTACCGTGCCCGGCAGCGGATTCCGCAGCGAGAGCCCATACTGTGGGGTGCCGGTGTGTACGGCCTGAGCAGACAGGGGCATGCGAGGTTCGGATCCTTCCCGGATCTTACGGGGGACGATCTTTTCGTCGACTCTCTGTTCGACGCCGATGAGAAATCCGTGGTGCGTACGGAACCGGCCGTGGTCACGACTCCCACTGATGTCGGAAGTCTGCTCGCAATTCTGCGTCGCAGTCATCGCGGCGGCACCGAAGCGCGCGTCGTCGACCGGAGTCGCGTGCGCCGCACCGGCCCGGCCACCGCTCGCGCGGTGCTGCGGTCGATCCGGGGACCCGGATCGGCTGGGGATGCAGCGGTGTACATCGCGGTGGCGCTCGCGGCCCGGCGGGGTGCACTGCATCCGAACGTGCCGTGGGAGCGCGACGAAAGCAGTCGAGAGCCTCGGTGAGGGGTTCATGAGGGGTGCTACTGGAGGTCGCAGTCGGCAGTCCGGTCGATCCGATAAAGATGAACGGCGTTGCCGTCGTCGAATGTGTCCCGGAATGTGTTACCGGTGACGGGTATGCTCCGCCCTTCGTCCAAGACCTCCACCTGGTCCGCATTCCCGCATGCAAGGGCGATCGTGGCGTCTCCGCCCTCGTTCCGCGTGGATCCCGCGAGCACGTAGAGACTTCCCTCGTGATACTTGGCAGCCAGATCGACGGGTCCGTCGGATCTGGCAAATCCGTCGACGAACGGTGCATTGAGAACTGGGGCCAGTCGATTGATCTGATCGTTGACTGCCCTGACGTCGTCGCGGATGCCGTCTCCGCACCGGTCCCGGAAGATGTTGTACGACAGGCACGGCCCGCCGAAGTTGTGGGAGAAGTAGACGATGCCGCGTGCGCCGTTGATGATGCTGCTCCAGACCGCGGCTCGAATCTGCGGGCCCGTGATCGTGCCGCCCGTGTCCTCCTCGAAGGGGTGACCCACCTCCACGAAGTTCCACACCGGCATCGCCGCACGCGGCTGGACCAAGGAGCGGACGTATCGTGTTGTCACACCGTAATTGGCCGCCAGATGGCACTCCGCGGGGGAGAGGTCGGCCTGCCCGTCCTTCGTGAGGACACCGCCCTGGTCGGCCTGACAGATCGTATCGTCGGTGAACCAGTAGTTGTCTGCGGATACGACATCCTGAAAGTCGTTGACGAATCGTTCGGCTGCGTCCCGGGGCTCCCAGAAGGTGACGCCCTTGCCGTAATTCGTGAAAGTCATGACGCCCGACGGTACTTTGCTCCTGAACGCATACATCACCGTGTAACCGCACTTAGCTTGTTCGGGTACGCAGATCGGTCGATCGTCAGGCATCCGACCCGTCCACGGCGCATCTCCGGCACCCGCCCACATGTCCGCCTCGTCTGTGGTCAGTTGACCGGACGCGAGCGGGTCCGGGCGGCTGGGAAGGGCGAACATCCCGCTGTCACGAATCACCCGCACGTCGCTGTCTTCGGTCAGTTCGACGTAGGTATTGAGTCCGATGGTCCGATCGACGGCAGCCTCCTCAGGGGAGGTCACGCGCGCGAACCATACTGCGAGAGGGAAGTAGTCCGGCGACGTTGGCAGCGAATTCTCGAAGGTGTCGTAGTACTCCTCACCGCCGTCGACCGATCGCAGCGACGGACCCGTCGGCTCGAACACGACGTCGACGAAATAGGCGGCACCGTTTCCCGACTGGTCGGGGATTCCCTCGCCGTAGGTGAACCGTCCGTCGCGCGCGGTCAACCATCCGCTCTTCACGGTTGCGCCCAGGTCGAAGGTGTTCGGATCCGTCGGATAGTTCCCATTCGAAGCACGGTAGGAGATCACGTAGCTTCCGTGCGCTTGTATCGGAATCGGTTCGTCGAACGGTACGTTCCGCCAGCCGCTCGGGCCGGTGGTGATCGGGACGGTACCCAAGGCGGTGCCGTCGGACGACCACAAGGTGGCGGTGACCGCCCCTGTGTCCTCCGGTCCCTGATAGAACCGCGCGGCGGTGACGACTCCATCGCTCGTCGTCGTGAACTCGGTGCCGACTTCGATCGGCCGCGCGGCGGGATCGCCGGAGACGGCCGGGACGGTTTCGTCGGACCACAGGCTTCCTGCCGGCGAGCCGGGACGTTCGGCCGTGTCGGGGGAGCCTTGCGTGCACGATCC
>NZ_WVTE01000061.1:0-12160 GCF_009939605.1 Rhodococcus sp. YH1
GGGTGTCTCGTTGCGGCGGGCCGGCCGGGCCGGCTCGCCGCAACGAGGGGTCGACCCGGTGTCAGACGAGGCAGACCACGAACAGCGGCACTCCGACGACCGGAACGAAGAGCAACGGAACGCACACGACACCGAACGGGCCGAGGACCGCCGGCTGGACGGATTCCGCGATCGGGGCAGGCGCGGTGGGGATGGCGGGGGCCGCTGTCGCGGCACCGGTGCCGAGGGCGATCATGGGGGCCATGGCGGTCGCCGCTACCGCCGCGCGAAACGTAGTCCTGCTCATGGTGTTTCTCCTCGCGTCGCGTGCCGCGACCGATACGCGCCCACGGCACGGAAATGGATCGGCTGTATATCAGCATCGCCGACGAACCCGACGCCAGGCGACGGGGAAAACCCTGCATCGCGACGACTCGGGCATGGCCACGTACCGACGGGTCTCGTTTCGGTCGAGGCCGGCCCCGATGCTTCCATTTCGGTTGAGAAGAGGGCGCCGGCCCCCACCCGGGGGCTACGGTGAAGCTGTGCTGTTCGGGCGGGGACCGGAATGCGCACGCATCGATCGGCTGCTTGCCGCACTCCGGCAGGGAGCGGGTGGAGCAGTGGTGCTGAGCGGGGAAGCGGGAATCGGCAAGACCGCCCTCCTCGACTACGCCCGCGAGCATGCCTCCGGGCTCGGGGTGCTGTCGGTGACGGGTGCGGAAGCCGAGGCCCCGATCCCCTTCGCGGCGCTCGAACGCCTGCTGGCGCCGGTGCCGGGGCCCATCGCGTCGCTGCCCAGGGTGCGCCCGTTGTGCGGCTCCACCGCCCGCGAAATTCCCGGGCCGGAGGACCGATTCGCGATCTACGCCGGATTCTTCCGGATTTTGACAGCGGCCGCACGCAGCGCGGCACTGCTGGTGGTGATCGACGATGCGCAGTGGCTGGACCGGCCGACCCTGGACGCCGTCGCCTTCGCCGCTCGGCGGCTCACCACCGAGCGGATCGGGATTCTGGTCGCCACCCGCGAGCCGCAGGGTCCGGCCGGCGTCGAGACGTCGGTGGTGCGGGGTCTCGGCGACGAGGCGGCCGGTCAGCTGCTGGCCGACCTCCTGGGCCGGCGCCCGCCGGACGACGTGGTGGCGGCGGCGGCCGCACAGGCGGGGGGCAACCCGTCGGCGCTGCTGGAGCTGGCGGGCACTCTCTCGTGCGACGAACTCACCGGAACCCGTCCGCTGCGCCTCCCGGTACGCGCCGGGTCGGCCGCGACCCGCATCTTCGGTGCGCGCATCGCCACGCTCGACGACGCGACACGCCGAGCCCTCCAGGTCGCGGCGGTGGCGGCCGACGACGGGTTGCCGGTGGTATCCGCCGTCCTGGCGCACCTGGGGATCGCCGGCGGTGCCCTGGGAACGCTCGAGGACACCGGGTTGACGTCGTTCGCGGGCGGCCGGTTGTCCTTTCCGCATCCGTTGATCCGCAGCGCCGCGGTATCCGATCTCCCGCCGACGCGGCGGCGGTCGCTGCACCGCGCAGTGGCCGAGATGCTCACCGATCCAGCGCAGCAGGACCGACGTGCGTGGCACCTGACCGAAGCCACCCTCGCCCCGGACGAGGGCACCGCCCGGGAATTGGAGCAGTCCGCGCGGCTGACGTCGGAACGGCGCGGGTACGCGGCCGCCGCGGTCGTCATGGAGCAGGCTGCCGCGTTCTCCGCCGACGAGGCGGGTACGGCCCGGCGTCTCTGCGCGGCGGCCGACGCGGCCCGGCGCGCGGGCCGCAGCACGACCGCGCTGCGGCTGCTGGACCGATCCGACGACCACACCACCGATCCGGCCCTGCGGGCCGCCAGCGCCGGCGTCCGCGGACGGGTCGAACTCCACACCGGCGCAGCGTGTATCGCACGCCGGGTGTGGGAGACGGGCGCCGCGGACATCGGTCGACGAGACCCGGCGCGAGGCGCCCACCTGTTGGCCATGGCGGCCGAGGGAGCACTCGTCGCCGGCGAGCCCGAGGGGGCACTGCGGCTCGCTCGCCGGGCGATCCGGTCGGCGCCGCCCCGGGACACCGACACGACGCTCCTCGGCTCGCTCGTCATCGGCAGCGCGTTGTCGTTGTCCGGCAACCCCTCCGACGGGATGCGCTGGCTGCAGGATGCGGCGGCGCTCGCGCGGTGGGGCACCGACGCCGACGTCGAATGGGTCCTGTTCGCGGAGCTGGGCGCGGTGGCCTGGCACGGGGAGGACGGCGATCCGCGGCAGGTGCTCGACCCGCTGGTCCACCGGCTCCGGGCCGAGGGCGCCTGGGGACAGTTGCCCCTGGCGCTGTACGTCACGGCGCTGGCCGACAGCCGCCTCGGACGCCTGCACTCCGGTCGTCGCGCGGCCACCGAGGCCGTCGAACTCGCCACCCGCACGGGCGATCTGCTCGCGCTCTGCGCGGCGCTCGGATGCCTGGCGGAACTCGAGGCGCAACTCGGTGACGAACAGGCCTGCCGGGCGCACGCCGCCGACTCGTTGCGGATCCGCGAGAGGACCCGTCTGGGCGAGATGCACCGCGACGCCCTGGACGGACTCGGGCTGCTGGAACTGAGCCTGAATCGGCCCGACCGTGCCGTCGACCATCTGGAGGAGGCCAACCGGCGACCGTCCGGGTACGCGGACGGTCTCCTCGTCGCGCGAGCGTCGTCCGCCGACCTGATCGAAGCGTACGTCCGATCAGGACGCGACGTGCCGGACGCGGTTCGCGAACAGTTGCGGCTGCTCACGGAACTCGCGCTGCCCGATGCCCTCGGAGCCCTGATCTGCCGTGGCCGGGCACTGATCGGCGACGACGCAGAGTACGACACCTGGTTCACCAAAGCCCTGCAACTACACGCACGCTCGCCGTCCCCGTTCGACACCGCCCGGACCGCGCTGTGCTACGGCGAACGGTTGCGCCGCGCCGGGCGCCGGCGCGACGCCCGCAAGCATCTGGAGACGGCGTTCGACGCGTTCCGGCACATCGGGGCCCGCACGTGGGCCGCACAGGCCGCGACGGAACTGGGCGCCGTCGGCCGGCCGGTCGACGCGCCCGCCGCTGCCGCGGGACACCGGCTCACCCCGCAGGAGCTCCAGGTGGCCCGGCTCGCCGCCCGCGGCGGCACCAACCGTGAGATCGCCGAGCAGCTCTTCCTCAGCGTCAAGACCATCGAAATGCATCTGGGACGGCTGTACCGGAAACTCGGCATCCGGTCCCGCACCCAGCTGGCGAACTACCTGCGCGACAACGTCCTCGCCTGAGCATCCGACTCCCAGGACGATGGTCGCATCGGAATAGGTTGGGATTTCAGTCGATTCGATGCCATCTGAGAGTGCAATGCGTCCAGGAATGCCACCGCGGCGGGCGCGGGGTCGAAGTCGCTCCAGGCGAGGTATTCGACTCGGGTCGGCCCGTCGCTGACGGGCACCTGGACCAGGTTCGGGTTCGAGGGGACGAAGGCGGGGGGCAGCAGCGCGACGGCGAGGCCCTGTTTCACGAGGTCGAGGATCAGATCGGTAGACATCGATTCGAAGGTCACCTCGCGCCGGAGTTCGGCAGCATCGAAGGCCCGGTCGCTCTGTGCGCGCCCCTGCGTCCCGGCGGGAAAATCCGCGAAGGTCTCGTCTGCCAGATCGCGTAGGCGCAGGCGGCGCCGCCCCGACAGTCGATGATCAGCGGCGAGAACGGCAACGAGACGTTCGCGGGCCAACTCGATGAACCGGACACGGTGAGGGGTGGTCGCGTCAGGCAGGCCCAGCACGGCGATGTCGACCTCGCCCGCGCGGATCGCGGTCACGAGTTCGTCGCTGCCGCCGTTTCGAAGCGCGATGCTCACCGCCGGGTGAGCGCGGTGGAATTCGCCCAGCGCAGCGGGAATGTCGATGGCGGTCACGGTGGGGATGACACCGATCGTCAACGGGCCACGGATCTGCCCTACGGTCGCTGCCGCGTCGGCGGCGGCACGCTCGGCGGCCTCCAGACTCGCCCGCGCCGCGGGCAGGAACGCCGCCCCGGCATCAGTGAGCTCGACCCGACGGCTGGTCCGAGCGAACAGCGGCACGCCCAGCTCTTGTTCGAGCGCCTTGATCTGGTGACTGAGCGCCGATTGGACGACGAAGCACTGCTCGGCCGCTCGGGTGAAGTTCTTCTTCTCTGCCACGGCGAGCACATACCTCAGTTGCTGCAACTCCATCCATCTATCGTGCATCGCGATCGTTGTGATGAAAAGCATGTGTTGGACTCATCAACCGAAAGGGCACGACAGTGGTGGGGTGACTACGACGACCACTTCTCCGCCCACGTCACCCGGCCCGGTGACGAATCGTGCGGCGCTCACCGCGGCGACCGCCGTGGCCCCGGTGGTGTGGGGCACGACCTACCTCGTCACCACCGAACTGCTGCCGCCTGACCACCCCCTGTTCGCCGCGCTCATGCGCGCTCTGCCCGCAGGCGCACTCGGCCTCCTGCTCTCCCGCACGCTTCCGCGCGGGGCATGGTGGTGGAAGGCCGCGGTGCTGGGCGCCTTGAACATCGGCCTGTTCTTCCCGCTGCTGTTCCTCGCCGCCGAACGACTGCCCGGCGGAGTGGCCGCCACTCTCGGGGCGACCCAGCCGATCCTCGTCGCCGTCCTCGCCGTGATCGTTCTGTCCGAACGCCTCTCGCTCTGGCGCCTGGGCTGGGGCGTCGTCGGCGTGATCGGGGTGGGGCTGGTGGTGCTGGGCCCCGGAGCGATGTTCGACCCCGCCGGCATCATCGCCGGTCTGGCCGGTGCCGCTGCGATGGGAACCGGCGTCGTTCTCACCAAACGGTGGGGCCGGCCCGAGGAAGTCAGCGCGATCGGCTTCGCAGGTTGGCAGCTCACCGCCGGAGGCCTGGTGCTGCTGGCCCCGACGCTGTTGTTCGAGGGGATTCCCAGCCGAATCGGCGCCCCCGCCGTGGCGGGCTACCTCTGGCTCGGCATCGTCGGCGGGCTTCTCGCCTATTCCCTCTGGTTCAACGGCCTGCGCACCCTGCCGGTCACCGCGACGGCTCTGCTCGGACTGCTCTCCCCACTCGTGGCCGCCGTCCTCGGCGTCGTCGTGGCAGGAGAAACCCTCAGCGCACTCCAACGTGTCGGCTTCGCGTTCGCCCTCGCAGCGCTGGGCGCCGGACAGGTCATCCCTCGTCCCCGTACGAGGAAAGGACTCCCGTCGTGAACATCACCGTCATCGGCGCCACCGGCATGGTCGGCTCGCGCCTCGTCACCGAAGCCGCCGCCCGCGGGCACCGCGTCACCGCCGCCGCCCGGCACCCCGGTACACACCCGACCCCCGCCGTCACTCCCCTCGCTGTCGATGCCGGCGCACCCGGGCAACTCGAGGCCGCACTCGCCGACGCCCACGCCGCGATCCTCGCCGTCCGTGCCGCTCCCGGCCAGGAGCAGACGATCGCACCGCTGACCACCGCAGTTCTGGACGCGGCAGGCCGGGCCGGCGCCCGTCTACTCGTCATCGGCGGGGCCGGGCCCTTACGCTCACCGCACAAGGGCGACCTGTTGGTCATCGACGATCCGAACTATGTGCCGATCGAATGGCGAGCGATCGCCGACGCCAGCGCCACCCAACTCCGCACCTGCGTCCAGCACCCGAACCACCGCTGGACCTATCTCAGCCCGCCCGCGATCCTCGAACCCGGTACCCGCACCGGCACGTACCGCCGGGGAACCACCACCCTGCTCACCGAGCCGGACGGCACCTCCCGCATCACCGCCGAGGACCTCGCCGTGGCCGCCCTGGACGAAATCGAGCGCCCCGGCACCGACCGGCACTTCACCGTTGCGCAGAACTCCACTGTTCACGCCGCCACATCAACGTCAGGGGTCAGGAGGGGCTGACAGCCCCGATTACGGCGCGCGCACTCTTCAATCGTCATCGGCGGTGCCGGCGCGCCGCCGACGAGTCCGCCCAGTGCTCCCACGCCGACTGACGCGTCATCCCCACCAGCTCCCCCACCTGCGCCCACGAGGCACCCTCGGCGCGCAGGCGCCGTACCCCCTCGTCCACCACTTCGGTCAGGGCCTGCTGTTCGGCCGCCAACCGGTCGAGCTGCTCGAGCGCATCGAGCACCGCCGCCTTCGCCGACACCCGATAGATGTGGCGCACCCACTCCTCCTCGAGCTTTTCCCGCGTCAGGCGCCCCGGACGCAACGCCTCGCCCGAACCGACCCGCACCGCCGTGCTGCCCAGCCAGTCACAATGCAGACACTCCGCCCGCCACGCGCACGCCCCCACCGCAACCCCGCCGGCGATCGGCACCGGCCGCCCCGCCTCGTCCTCGATCCGGATCGTGCCGACATACGGCCCCTCCCCGGGTACCAGCAACTCCCACTCCGGCAACCGCCTCGCCATGTCGTCAGGCTCCACCCATCCCGCAGGCGCCGTCAACCACACCCCGTGCCAGGTGCTGCGCGACGGGACACAGGCCCGCCCGGTCCAGTGGTCGGGTGGCAGCAGTCGGCACGGCAGGCAGGCGCTTTCGAACGTCGATCGACCACTCGCGGAGTCCACGGGCAGCTGCGGACGAAGGCGGATCGGATTTCGGGTTCGCTTCCGTCCGGTACGCGGCACGGGCACACTCACTGCATGGACTGCTCGGGGGACCCCCGTTCCGGGACCGTCCGATGACCGGATTGCCTCCGGCATCGGAGGCCCGGTATCCCGGATTCGACGATATCGAGATCGGCGATCTCGTCCGTCGCACCGGGGTCAAGTGGGCACGTGCCGTCCGCGCGGGCGCCCTACCGGCCTGGGTGGCCGACATGGACTTCCCGATCGCCCCCGAGATCCGGGACGCGCTGTGCGAGTCGGCCCGGTCGGGAGAACTCGGCTACCCCGATTGGCTCGGCGGTACCCCGCTGCGTGCGGAGTTCGCCCGGCGGATGCAGTCCCGATACGGATGGACGGTCGACCCCGCCGACGTCCGGGAGCAGACCGATCTCATCCAGGCCCTGCAACTGATCCTGCACCTGCACACCGAGCGCGGCGACGCCGTCGTGATCCAGACTCCGAACTACCCGCCATTCCTCGCCACCATCGCGGCCATGGGCCGCAGGACGGTCGAATTCCCGTTCGCCGACACACAGGACGGGTGGCGGCTCGACTTCGAGACGCTCAGGGCGTCGCTCGCCGCCGAGCGCCCGAAAGTGCTCGTCCTGGTCGATCCGCACAACCCGACCGGACGCGTCCACACCCGTTCCGAACTCACCCGCATCGCCGAACTGGCCGTCGAGTTCGACCTTCTCGTCGTCAGCGACGAGATTCATGCGGAGCTGATCTACGCGCCGCACCGGCACATCCCGTTCGCGTCGATCAGTCCGGAGGCGGCGGCTCGGACGATCACCGTCACGTCGGCCGGAAAGGCCTTCAACATCGCCGGACTGCGCTGCGCCGTCGCGCACTACGGGTCGAAGCAGTTGCTCGCCGTGCGGGACGGCGAACCGCCCGACCTGTACGGAACCGTCTCGACCCCGGCGGTGCTCGGCACACTGGCCGCATGGCAACGCTGCCAGAGCTGGCAGGACACGCTGCTCCGAGTGCTCGACCGCAACCGGCGACGTGTCGACACGGTCCTGCGCGAGCACCTGCCGGAAGCCCGCCACCATCTGCCGGAAGCCACCTACCTCAGCTGGGTCGATGTCTCGGCTTTCCCCGTCGACGATCCGATCCGCCGGATCCGGGACCTCGGCCGGGTGCTGGTCGACGGCGACAGACCCTTCGGAAGCGCGGCAGCGGGATTCGTGCGGATCAACTTCGCCACGTCGGCGGCTGTCCTCGAGCACATCCTCGACGGCATCTCGGCGGCGATGCGCGGGCGACGAGCCGTCTCACCGCTGACGGAGTTCCTCGGAACCTGATCCGCCCCGGTCCTCCGGCACCTCCCGATCGAGTTCGTCGAGCCAGATGCGCGCGGACGCGTCGGAGGGCGCACGCCAGTCCCCGCGCGGTGAGAGGGACCCCCCGGCGGCGACCTTCGGCCCGTTCGGCATCGCGGACCGCTTGAACTGGCTGAAGGCGAAGAACCGCTGGACGAACACACCCAGCCACCGCCGGATCTCGGGCAGGTCGTACTCGCGGCGGGCGTGCCCGGGATGGCCGGACGGCCACTCCCCGACGCCGGCCTCGTGCCAGGCCTGCCATGCGAGGTAGGCGATCTTCGACGGCCGGAACCCGAAGCGCAGCACCTGGAACAGGAAGAAGTCGTGCAGGTCGTAGGGACCGATCGTGGCCTGGGTGCTCTGCGGCGTCTCCCCCTCCTCGACGGGGACGAGCTCGGGACTGATCTCGGTGCCCAGCACGGCCTCGAGGGTGGCGCCGACCTCGTCGTCGAACTGCCCGGACGAGACGACCCAGCGGATCAGATGCTGGATGAGCGTCTTCGGCACCCCGGCGTTGACGTTGTAGTGCGACATCTGGTCCCCGACGCCGTACGTGGACCAGCCCAGCGCGATCTCCGACAGGTCGCCCGTCCCGAGCACCAGGCCGCCGCGCTGGTTCGCGGCCCGGAACAGATAGTCGGTGCGCAGCCCGGCCTGGATGTTCTCGAACGTGATGTCGTAGACCCGCTCGCCGCGCGCAAACGGGTGACCCAGGTCCTCCAGCATCACGCGCGCGGCACGGGTGATGTCGATTTCCTCGAGCGTCACCCCGAGCGAGTGGCACAGCCGGCGGGCGTTCTCCCGGGTCCGGTCGCTCGTCGCGAACCCCGGGAGGGTGAAGGCGAGCACGTCCTCGCGCGGACGGCCGAGGCGGTCCATCGCCTTGACGGCGACGATGAGCGCGTGCGTGGAGTCCAGTCCGCCCGACACGCCGATCACGACCTTCGGACCGCCCCGCGTCGGACCACTCAGCGCACGCAGGCGCTGCTCGAGCCCGGCGACCTGGATGTTGTACGCCTCGTAGCAGTCGTGCTCGAGGCGGGCCGGATCGGACGGCACGAAGGGGTATCGCTCCACCCGGCGCCGCAGCCCGATGTCGGTGAGCGGAGGCGCGAGGGTGAACGCGATACGGCGGAACGCGTCGAGGCGGGCCGCGTGATGACGCCGATTGTCGTCGAAGGTGCCCATGCGGGTGCGCTCGTTGCGCAACAGTTCGAGGTCGACGTCGGCCACCGCGTGCTGTTCGCCGCGCGGGAACCGCTCGGTCTCGGCGAGCAGCATCCCGTTCTCGTACACCATCGCCTGCCCGTCCCAGGACAGGTCGGTGGTGGACTCCCCCGATCCCGCCGCGCAGTACACGTAGGCGGCCAGGCACCGCGACGACGCCGAGCGAGCCAGCAGGTGACGGTCCTCGGCGCGGCCGACGGTGATCGGGCTGCCCGACAGGTTCGCCAGCACCGTCGCGCCGGCCAGGGCGGCCTCCGCGCTGGGCGGGATGGGGACCCACATGTCCTCGCAGATCTCCACGTGGAGCACCAGGCCGGGAACGTCGGTGGCCTCGAACAGCAGATCGGGACCGAACGGTGCGTCGTGACCGGCGACCCGGACCGTGCCGCTCGCATCGTCCCCCGGCGCGATCTGCCGGCGCTCGTAGAACTCCCGATACGTCGGCAGATACGACTTGGGGGCGACCCCCAGGACCCGGCCACGGTGCACGACCGCGACGGCGTTGTAGATCCGGTGCCGATGCCGCAGCGGCAGGCCCACCAGCAGGACGGGCAGCAGGCCGGCCGAGCCGGCGACGATCTCCGCCAGCGCCCGCTCGGCCGCCTCCAGCACGGTGTCCTGCATCGACAGGTCCTCGACCGAGTACCCGGTCAACGTCATCTCGGGAAACACCGCCAGCCCGACCCCGTCGTCATGGCAGACCCGGGCGGCCCGCAGCACCGCCGCCGCGTTGGCCGCCGGATCGACGATCGTCGTCGGCGTCGCGCAGGCCGCGACCCGCAGGAAGCCGTGGCGGTAGCTGGACCGGAACTCAGGTCTCGCCGCGGGGACGGGGACGTCCCGAGCGCCGGCTTCGTCGGTCATCGCGCTGCCTCCTTCTCCGTCGCCCGCGCCCTCGCGGCGCCCGGATCGCGTGATCGAATCCTAGGGATCCGGCGGCTCGACGCCACTCGGCGACGTGGAGCGGTCCGGATCCGGACTTTCGCGGCATCATCTCGGCGTTTCGGGGAACACTCAGTACAGACGACGGAAACTGGGCCCGTCCGCGCGGCACAGGGGGTGGTGATGGCCTACCGGCACAGGGAATTCGTCGCTGCGCTGTCGAAGTTCGCGCAGCGCCTCCTCACCCCGTACGAGGTCGACGCCGCCCTCGCCGCAGTCGTCCGCAAGGTGACCACCGTGCTCGAGCTGTCGGGAGCGGGAGTGACTCTGCACATCGACGGCCGGCTCCGGTTCGTCACCGCCGCCGGCGAACAGATCGAAGCGATGGAGCGGTGCCAGGAGCGATTCGCCGCCGGACCGTGCGCGCACGCCTTCGCCCACGGCGAGACCATCGCCGTCTCCGATGTGCGCCGCCGCGACGATCTGTGGCCGGAGTTCGCCGCGGAGGCGCGACGGCGGGAGATCGCCGCCGTCGCCGGTGTCCCGATGCAGCTCGGCGAGGTCAAGGTCGGCGCCCTGGACCTCTACTGCCGCGAGCCCCGGGAATGGGCCGACGACGAGCTCGCCGCCGCGCAGGTGTTCGCCGACATGGCCACCGGCTACATCGTCAACTCGGACAAGCTGCGCCAGCAGGAGCAGCTCTCCGCGCAACTGCAGACCGCGCTCGACACCCGCATCGTCGTCGAGCAGGCCAAGGGCATTACCGCCCAGGCCCGCGGCGTCACGCCGGCCGCGGCGTTCGAGCTGATCCGCGCCTACGCGCGCCGTCATCAGGCGCCGGTGCGCGCCGTCGCGCAGGCGATCGTGGACGTCGGGTTGCGCATCTGAGTCAGACCTCCGCCGCGATCTCCCGGACGAGGGCGACCAGCTTCCCGTGATGCGACCCGGCCCAGTAGATGCGGCCGCAGTCCGTGCACCGGGAGAACTCGTCGTAGAAGCGGCGGGTGAGCGGCTCGAGCCGATCGAGGACCTCGTCCTTGGGCACCGGGTCGAGCCGGCCGTTGCAGCGCAGGCACCGGGTGAGCGGGGCGAACCGCGCCGCGAGATCGAGCCGGCGGACGACCTCGACGATCTGCTCGAGCGGGCGGTCGGCGTGCACGAACAGCCCGTGGGTGATCTCCCGGCGCTCGAGCAGTCCCCGGTCGCGGGTCAGCAGGATCCGCTGATCCGCACGCCCGATCCTCGCCAGCTCCGCGTCGTCCATGTCGGACGTCCAGATCACGTCGAACCCCAGCAACCGGAGCAGGCGCGCCAGCCGGCCCAGGTTGACGTCGACCACGAACCGGGGGTCACGCAGGGGAACCGGGCGCAGCCGGGTGATCGGCTCGATGTCGAGCGCCTCGAACAAGGGATAGACCGCTATGCGGGCGCCCGAGTGCGGCCGGTACGCGAAATCCACCGGCTCGCCGTCGACCACGATCAGATCGACCTCGGTGTGCGGTATGCCCATCGCCTCGACGACGTCCTTGACCGTCTGATGGGCACGGAACGGCCGCCGCACCGCGATGCCCCGCGACTCGGGCGCCACGAAGTCGTTCAGCTCGGCGTACGCCCGGACCTCGACGTGGCCGGTCATCGGACCATCTTCGCGCGCAGCATGACCCGGCACAACCGCCGCGGCGGGCGTGACGCCGGTCGCAGTCGGTCACGTTCGGGAATCGCGGGTACGCCAGCCCGGTTGCGCCCGACATGGATTTGTTTACACCTGTCACCCTCGGAGACCTCGAACTCGCCAATCGCGTTGTCATGGCCCCACTGACCCGGCTGCGGTCCGGCGCCTCCGGCGTCCCCGGAGACCTGGTGGTCGAGTACTACCGGCAGCGGGCGAGTGCCGGGCTGATCATCGCCGAGGGCACCTATGTGAACCACGAATCGCAGGCCTTCGTCGGCCAGCCGGGGATCGTCACCGGCGAGCAGGTGGCCGGCTGGCGGCGGGTGGCCGAGGCGGTGCTCTCCGGATCGCTGCTCGCGTCGTGCGCAGTGGTGCTCATCGCGTCCGGATGCGGGGAGAGTGTCCAGGGAACGGCCACTCCGGACATCGACCGGGAGGATCCGCTCGTCGTCATCGAGACCGCACTG
>NZ_WVTE01000062.1:0-12050 GCF_009939605.1 Rhodococcus sp. YH1
CGCGGCACGATCCGCACCCGCACTGCTGCCGGGATGTTCCGGATCGCGTCCGGGTCGAGCTGCATCGTGATACGCGAGCCGGTGACACCCGCGTCCAGGTGGGCGAGACGGCCGACGTGCACGCCCTGGTACTGCACACCCGCGGCACCGAAGATCACCCCGGCGCCGGCCGGGACGACGGCGGTGATCTCCGGATCCCTCGACAGCCCACCGGATCCGGAGACGACGAGCAGTCCGCCGGTGACGGTGAGCACCGCGACGGCGAGCGCACCGACGACGGCCAGCGTGCCGGTGCGCAGTCCGAGCCGGCGACTGCGGCGGGGCGCCGCGGACCGGGTCCGGCCGTTCGGCGGGATGCCCGTGCCGGACGGAGTCGTCCGGTCGCGTTGGGTCGTCACGCCAGCCCCACCCCCGGCACGGTGGGCACGAGACCCCACAACGCCAAGGTCAGGACCACGTCGGTGATGCCGATGGCCAGGATGCTGGTGCGCAGTGCGCGCCCGGCGGCCCGGCCGACGCCCTCCGGGCCGCCCGTGGCGTGGTAGCCGTACGAGCAGTGCACGATGCCGACGATCACCGCGAACACGACGGCCTTGGTCAGCGAGTACCACAGGTCGGCCGGGGAGAGCGCGAGGTGGAAGTAGTAGTCGTAGGTGCCGGCCGAGTTGCCCTGGAAGGTGACGACCACGAGGCGCGTCGCGACGAACGCGGACAGCAGGCCCACCATGTAGATCGGGACCACGCACACGGCCGTGGCGATGAGCCGGGTGCTGGCCAGGAAGGGCACCGACTTCACGGCCATGGCGTCGAGGGCGTCGATCTCGTCGGAGATCCGCATGGCGCCGAGCTGCGCGGTGAAGCCGGTGCCCACCTTCGCGGCCAGGGCGATGGACGCGACCACCGGCGCCAGTTCGCGGGTGTTGGCCAGAGCGGAGAGCATGCCCGACAGCGAGGTCATCCCGATCAGTTCGAGACCCCGCTGGGTTTCGACTCCGACCATCATCGCGGCGACGGCGGACATCGCGAACACGATGCCGATGGTGCCGCCCCCGGCGAGCAGGGAGGCGTAGCCGAAGCTGACCTCCCCCACGTGGTACATCACGTGCTTGAAGTAGCGGCGCAGCGCCGTGGGGACACCGGCGATCGCCTCGACCGCGAACACCACGTGCCGGCCCACCGTGGCGAACGCGCCGACGACCCCGGTCAGCGACCGATGGACGGCCCGGGCCTGTGTCACCGCCGAACAGGAGAGCATCAGTACGTCCCCACGGCCGGCACCATCACGGTGTACATCTGGGACAGAACGGTGTTGACGACGAACACCATGACGAATGCCAGCACGACCGCCTCGTTGACGGCGTCGGCCACGCCGCTGGGACCGCCCTTGGCGTGCAGGCCCTTGAACGCGGCGATCAGGGCGGAGGTGATCCCGAAGAACGCCGACTTGACCATCGCCGTCGCGAAATCCGACAACCGGCCGTATTCGCCCAGGGTGCGGAGGAATCCGCCGCCGGAGGCATCGTTGAGGTAGATCTCGTACAGATAGCAGGCGCCCACTCCGACGAGCGTGACGAGCGCGCAGAGCATCACCGACACCAGGACCGCGGCGAGCAGCCGCGGCACGACGAGGCGCTCGATGACGTTCAGCCCCATCACCTCCATCGCCTCGATCTCCTCGCGGATGGTGCGGGCGCCGAGATCGGCGCAGATCGCGGAGCCGCCCACGCCGGCCAGCATGAGGGCGCACACGAGTGCGGCCGCCTGTCCGACCACGACGAAGGCGACGATCGCGCCGGAGTAGGCGCCGGCTCCGAGCTGGCCCGCCAGGGATCCGACGGAGACCGCGATGAGCACCCCCACGGGCAGCATCAGCAGCAGGGCCGGACCGCTGCACACCTTGGCGATGAACAGCGACTGCGTGATCGTCTCGCGGAGCGAGAGGCGACGGCCGACGACGACGCGCACGGTCGTGGCGAGGGTCTCCACCGAGAACCCCACCAGCGCACCCACCTGGATCGCCAGGTCGTGCACCGGCCCCCTCGCCTTGGGCAGCTCGAACGTCACTCCCACACTCCCGTACGCGTCATCGCGGCGTCCCCAATACCCCGATGGAACCCCTTCGGCCCCTGCGGTCTTCAGCCCTGCACGACCGCCGACAGGCCGCCGCGCAGCTGGTGCTTGACGACCTTGCCGCTGGCGTTGCGCGGCAGGGCCTCGACGATCACGACCTCCTTCGGATGCTTGTAGCGCGCGAGCTGCGCGTCGAAGAACGGCTGCAACTCGTCGAGCGTGAGATCGTCGTGGCCGGGCCGCAACGCGATCACCGCGACCGGCACCTCGCCCCACTTCGCGTCCGGACGCCCGATCACGGCCGCCTCGAGGATCTTCGGATGCGAGAACAGCACGTTCTCGACCTCGGCGCAGTAGATGTTCTCACCCCCGGAGATGATCATGTCCTTCTTGCGGTCGACGACGTAGACGAATCCCTCCGCGTCGACGCGCACGAGGTCGCCGGAGTGGAACCAGCCGCCGTGGAACGCATCCGCCGTTGCAGCCGGGTTGTTCCAGTACTCGCTCATCATGGTGGGCCCGCGGTAGACGATCTCGCCGACCTGACCGGGCGCCACGTCGTTCATCTCGTCGTCGACGACGCGCGCCTGGATCGTCGGGATGACGCGGCCGACGGAACCGAGCTTGCGCAGCGCGTCCGCGCCGTCCAGCACGCAGGTGATGGGCGACATCTCGGTCTGGCCGAACACCGCGACGTTCGACGCGTCGGGGAACGTCTCGGCCATGGCGCGCAGGATGGTGTCGGACGACGGCGCCGCGCCCCAGGAAATGTTGGTCAGGGCCAGCTTCCGCGGATTCGCCTGCTGGGCGGCGCACACCGCCTGCCACTGCACCGGCACGAGGAACAGGTTGGTGACCTGCTCGGCCTCGAGGACGTCGAGCAGGTCGTTCGGGTCGAACGCCCCGACCGGATGGATCACGGTGGTAACGCCCAGCATCAGGTTGGGCGCCATCGCGCCGAGCGCGGCGATGTGGAACATCGGGGAGGCGCAGAACCCGACGCCGGACTCGTCGAACAGGTGGAACGCGCGGATGCACGTGAGCGCCTGCGCGGACATGTTGCTGTGGGAGAGCACCGCGCCCTTGGGCCGGCCCGTGGTGCCGGAGGTGTACATGATCAGGGCCGGGGTGTCGTCCGGGACGTCGACCGCCGGGTGGGGGTCGCCCGCCTCGGCGATCAGATCCTCGTAGGCGAGGCCGTCGCCCTCGGGGATGCCGCCGACGGTGACGGACAGTTCCAGGCCTTCGCTCTCCGCACGGGCCGCGGCGGCCAGCGGAGCGAGCGGCGCTTCCACGACGATCGCCTTGGATCCGCTGTCCCGCAGCAGGAATGCCACCTCGGGTGCGGTGAGGCGGAAGTTGACCGGGACGGCGATCGCACCGAGGGCGTTGGCGGCGAGCACGGTCTCGAGATACTCGGGGCGGTTGAGCATGAGGACGACGACCCGGTCGCCGAAACCGACGCCGCGCCGCGCGAGGGCGTCGGCGAGCCGCTCGACCCGCTCGTGCAACTCCGCCCACGTGATCGACCGGCCCTGGAACCGCAGCGCAGTGCGGTCCGGGATCATCAGAGCGTGCCGCGCGACGTGGTTGTTCCAGTTGTTGCGGCGCAGGCGCTGGGTCTCGGCGAGGGCTGACGGGGTGACCATGAGGGTTCCTCTCGGGGCGTGACGGGGGTGCCGACGGGACGCGATCCCGGTTCTCGATGTGAGGCACATTACAGGCATCGGCCACATTCGGCCACCACTTTGTTAATCGAAATTCTCATTCGATCTGACCGTCGATGCAGGGGCGGGTGCACGCAGCACGGGACCGCTCTCCGGCATGAATGTTACTGCTGCCCAGGGGTATAACAGAGATCATCGGCGCAGACCCGCCCCTCGGCGGCCCGGGCACCCGGGCCTGGAAGTATGCGAGCGATCGTCAGGAGAATCGGGGTGGGCGCTTCTCGAGCATGGCCATGGCCGCCTCGGCGAAGTCCGCCGAGGCGAGCAGCTCCGTCTGGCCGCTCTTCTCCCGTGCCAGCGCGTCGTCGAGCCGGCCGAGCGTCGCGGCGGCGAGGGCCCGCTTGGTCAGCGCGACGGCGCGCCGCGGCGTGGTCGCCGTCCGGGCCGCCACGGCGTCGACGTGCGCGGCGAACTCCGCGTCGGGCAGCGTGCGCGCGACGAGGCCGAACCGGTCGGCGTCCGCGGCCGAGACCCGCTCGCCGAGCAACGCCATCTCCGCGGCCCGCGCACGTCCGACCGCGGCAGGAACGAGCAGGCTCGCGCCGCCGTCGGGCATCAGCCCCATGTTCACGAACGACAGCAGGAAGTAGGCGCTCTCCGTGGCGTAGGTGAGGTCCGCCGCGACAGCCATCGACACACCCACCCCCGCGGCCGGGCCGTTGACGGCGGCGATCACCGGCACCGGAACCGTCGCGATGGATCGGATCACCGCGTTCGCGGCGTCCATGACCTCGGACGGGTCGGCCGGGTTCGTCGCCGCCGCAGCGATATCGGCTCCGGTACAGAACGCGCTCCCCTCGCCGGTGAGGACGACGGTGCGAACCCGGGGATCGGCGCCGGCCTGGTCCAGCGCGGCGCCGAGCGCCCGCATGGTCGGCAGGTCCACGGCGTTCATCCGCTTCGGCCGGTCGATGGTCAGACGCAGGATGCCGTCGGCGAGTTCCGACCGCAGCCCCTCGACGGTCGGCGTACTCATGCCCGGACCCCCTGTCCGACGAATCCGCGGAGCCGGTCCTCGATGATCGACTCCGCCTCGGTCACCATGCGGTCGACGAGTTCGGCCACGGTCGGGATGTCGTCGATCAGGCCCTGGCTCTGCCCGGCCGTCCAGATGCCCGCCTCGAGATCACCGTCCTCGAACACCTTCCGGCCACGCGCCCCGGCGACGAGGTGCGCGATGTCGCCGAACTCGGCTCCGCGCGATTCGATCTCGACGACCTCCACGCTGATCGAGTTCGCCGCCACGCGGGCGGTGTTGTGGAGGGTGCGGAAGATGAGCCTGGTGTCGCGTTCGGTGTTGGCGACGATCTGTTCCTTGACCGCGTGTGCGACGGGCGACTCGACGGTGCACATGAACCGGGTCCCCATGTTGATCCCGTCCGCGCCCAGGGCGAGCGCGGCGACGAGGCCGCGCGCGTCGGCGATGCCGCCCGAGGCGATCACCGGGATCTGCAGTTGCCGGGTGGCCGCGGGGATCAGGACGAGGCCGGGCACGTCGTCCTCGCCGGGATGACCGGCGCACTCGAACCCGTCGATGCTGACGGCGTCGACGCCGACCCGTTCCGCCTTGAGCGCGTGCCGCACGCTCGTGCACTTGTGGACGACCTTGACGCCGGCGTCCTTCAGGTGGGGCAGATGGTCGACCGGGTTGGAGCCGGCGGTCTCGACGATCTTGATGCCCGACTCGATGATGGCCTGCCGGTACTCGGCGTACGGCGGCGGGGTGATCGACGGCAGGATCGTCAGATTGACGCCGAAGGGCTTGTCGGTGAGCTCGCGGGTCCGGGCGATCTCCTTCACGAGGTCCTCGGGCGTCGGCTGGGTGAGCGCGGTCAGGAATCCCAGGGCGCCGGATTCGGCCACGGCGGCGACGAGCTCGGCGCGACCGACCCACATCATCCCGCCCTGGACGATGGGGTGCTCGACCCCGAATGCCTCGGTGAATCGGGTTCTCACTGGACCTCCTCGGATCCTGGACCTGCGCCGCGAGCGCAGGGGACGGACACGTCCGGCGCAGCGCCGGGTACCGCGATGACCTTAAGAATTCCCGTTAACTTTCGCGGGGTGCGGTCTGGTTTGTCAAGGGCTCTCCGCAGGCCTTTCCACGGAGCGGCCCGAGGGAATTCGCCGCCGCGGATATGGTGCTGGGCGCTAACGTTTGCGATAGGCTGCCGGGACCACGCCCGGCATGGATGGAGGTACGGTGGCGGAGCAGACCCGGACCGGTTCGCGGGCGACGCGGACACGGTCGACCGCCCGCACGTCGACCGAGGCGGCACCGGCTCCGCGACGGCGGCCGAAGAACCGCAAGGCACAGATCGCCGCGGTCGCGGCGGAAGCGTTCAGCGAACGCGGTTACCACGGCGTCGGGATCGACGAGATCGCCGCCGCGGTCGGCATTTCCGGCCCCGCCCTCTATCGGCACTTCCCCAACAAGTACGCGCTGTTCCGGGACGCCGCGCTGAGCCTGGGCACGACGCTCGGCACGGCCGTCGCCGAGGCGGACGAGGACGCGGTGGACGACCCCGCCGAGCGGCTCGACCGGCTGCTGCTCGCCGCGATCCGCACCACCGTCGAGTGCCGTCGCACCGCCGGGCTCTACCGGTGGGAGAACCGCTACCTGACGGCCGAGGACCGCAGCGAGGTCCGCAGCGTGATCTGGGGCGTCAACCGCCGTGTCGGCGCCGCCCTGGCCGCCCTGCGCCCGGACCTGCCGGAGCCGGACAACGTGTTGCTCAGCGCCGCCATGCTCAGCGTCGTCGGCAGCATCACCGCCCATCGGGCGCCGCTGTCCAACCGCCGGATCGAGCGGTTGCTGCTGGACGCGTGCCGGTCGGTGGCCGCGGTCCGGCTCGAGGCGGCCGGCCCGTCGCGCGCCGCGGCCGTCCGGACCCCCGGCCTCGCCGTCGCCAACAAACGCGAGGTGCTGCTGCACGAGGCGATCCTGCTGTTCCACGCCCGCGGGTACCACGACGTGAGCATCGAGGAGATCGGCGCCGCGGCCGGCATCAACGCCTCCGGGGTCTACCGGCACTTCGCGAGCAAGTCCGACCTGCTCGCCGCGGCCTTCCACCGGGCCGCGGACCGGCTCTCCGTCGCCGTGAACACCGCGCTGGCCGACTCCACGTCTCCGGCCGAGGCGCTGCGCGCCCTCACCGACGTGTACGTCCGGTTGTCCTTCGCCCAGAGCGAGCTGATGTCGGTGTACTTCACGGAGATCGGCAGCCTGCCCGCCGCCCACCGCACCGACCTGCGCAACATCCAGCGGCTCAACGTCGAGGAATGGGCCCGTCTGCTCGCCGACGTCCGGCCGGGCCTGTCCGCGGTCGAGTGCCGATTCCTGGTCCATGCCGCGCTGAACCTCGTGCTCGACATAGGCCGGCTGATGCACTTCGAACCCACCCCGTCCAACGAGAGCCGGGTGCAGCAACTGATGCTGGTCACCCTCCTCGGCAACAGCGCCCCGCGGGAGGCGAACTCGTGACGCACACGGCCACCGCGGCGGTACTGCGCGACTACGGGACGACGCCGCGGGCGGAGCCGATCGAGTTGCCGCCGCTGCGGCCCGACGAGGTCCTCGTCCGGATCGGTGGCGTCGGCATCTGCCACACCGATCTCACCGCCGCCGCCGGCGGGATCCCGATCCCGCTGCCGGCCGTCCTCGGGCACGAGGGTGCGGGCACCGTCGTCGAGATCGGTCCCGACGTCACCGATCTCGACGTCGGCGACCCGGTGGTGCTCGGATTCGACTCGTGCCGCACGTGCCGCAACTGCGCGCGCGGCCGGCCGGCCTACTGCACCCGCTTCGCCCCGCTCAACTACGGCGGCCGTCGCGCGGACGGCTCGACCACCCTGTGCGACTCGTCGGGGGCGCCTCTGCACGGGAACTGGTTCGGACAGTCGTCGTTCGCGTCCCTCGCGATCGCCACCGAACGCAACGCCGTGCGCCTGCCGGACGACGTTCCGCTCGTCCCGGCCGGACCGCTGGGCTGCGGGTTGCAGACCGGCGCCGGAGCGGTGCTGCGGGTCCTGCGGCCCGAACCCGGCTCGTCGATCGCCGTGTTCGGTCTCGGCGCGGTCGGCATGGCCGCCGTCATGGCCGCCCGGATCGCCGGGTGCGGCACCGTCGTCGGCGTCGACCCGAACCCGCGGCGGCACGCGCTCGCCCGCGAACTCGGTGCGACGGAGACACTGAACCCCGACGAGCACCCCGACCCCGGCCGGCGGATCCGCGAGATCACCGGTGGGGGCGTCGATCACGCCGTCGAAGCCGTCGGTACCGAAGCGGTGATCCGGCAGGCACTGGCCTCGCTCACGATCCCCGGCACCTGCGCCACGCTGGGACTGCGCGCCGGCCGGAATCCGGTCACCGTCGACCAGACGCATCTGCTCAACGGGCGCACCCTCACCGGGGTGATCGAGGGGGACGCCGACCCGCACGTGTTCCTCCCCGAACTCGTCCGCCTGTGGCAGCAGGGCTCGTTCCCGGTGGAGAAACTGATCCGCACCTTCCCGTTCGAACGATTCGACGAGGCGCTCGCCGCCGTCCGGGCCGGCGACGTCGTCAAGGCAGTACTCACCTTCGACCCTCAGGAGTGACCATGACCGTGGCCGACGAGCTGGCCGCACTGCGCAGCCGGACCGACGTGATCTCCCCGCGCGAACTCGACGCCCTGTGGACGCGTCTGGAGCCCGCCCGCCTCGGCGATCTCGTCGGATATCGCTGGCGCGGATTCAGTTTCGACACCGGCCACCGGACCCACACCCGCCTCGGCCGGGCCCGGTGGTACGGCAAGCAGTTCGCCGCCGCCGACGACGTGCAGCCGCTGCTGTGCTACGACGCGAACGGGGAACTCTTCTCCGACGTCGACACCGGGCGCGGCGAGGCGAGCCTGTGGGAGATCCGGTTCCGCGGCGAGGTCACCGCCACGATGGTCTACGACGGCATGCCCGTGTTCGACCACTTCAAGAAGGCCGACGACGACACGCTCGTCGGGGTCATGAACGGCAAGGGCAAGCTCGTCTTCGACGCGGGCGAACACTACTGGTTCGGCCTCGAACGCGACGTCGCGCTGTAGCGCCCGATCCTGTTGGCAGTGGCCGAATGTCACATCACTTCGGTCTGATCGAAGGAATGTGACATTCGGCCCTCACCACCACCGCAACCACCGCCACCCGGGGTGCGGGTCAGCTGCGAGGTGCGATCCGGTCCAGGGGGGCCAGCAACCGGGCCACCGCGTCGTCGAACTGCACCTCGGTCTGCGCGATCACCTCGGCGCGGTCCCCCCTGCGGAACGCGTCGATCAGCCGGGCGTGCGACGCGACAGCGAGCCGGCCCCAACCCGGATCCGCCGCGTAGAGCCGGTACGGGGTGTAGCGCGCCGCACAGTAGAGAAACCAGGCGAGCTTCGGACTGGCCGCGATCCGGTTCAGGTCCCGGTGGAACTCGAACTCCGCGTCGGCGATCCGCTGTGCCTCTCCGGACTCGACGGCCAGGCACAGCGCATCGTTCAGGGCGCTCAACCGCTCGAGGTCCGCGGGTTCCGCGGAGCGCAGCGCGCGCAGGGCCAGTTCCACCGCGATCTGCTTCTGCAGCCAGAAGATGTCGGCCACGTCGCCCCGGTCGAGCGGCGAGACGACGTAGCCGCGGTTGGGTACCGACTGCACCAAGCCCTCGCCGCGCAGCGTCAGCAGCGCCTCCCGGACCGGGGTGACGCTGACCCCGAGTTCGGCGGCGGTCTCGTCGAGCCGCACGAAGTCGCCGGGCCGCAGCGCACCGGAGATGATGAGTCCGCGCAGGTGGGTCGCGACCTCCTCGGAGAGCTGGGGCCGTCGCCGTAGTCCGCGCGACGCTCGGGCCGGTGCCGTCATCGGTCTACAGCCCGTAGCTCTTGCCGATGATGTCGCGCTGGATCTCGTTGGTGCCGCCGAAGATCGTCGACACGATCGTCCTGCGCACGTGGTGTTCCATGTCGAATTCGGTGGCGTACCCGTAGCCACCCATCATCTGCATGCCTTCGAGGGCGGTCTTCTTCGCCACCTCGGTGGCCTTGAGCTTGACCATGGACGCCTCGCGCGGAAACAGCGTGCCCGGGTTGGCATCGACGAGGCGCGCGACGCGGTACACCAGCAGCCGGGTCGCCTCGATCTCGGTGGCCAGGTCCGCGACCCGGTGACGGATCGCCTGGAACGTGCCGACCGGGCGGCCGAACTGCTTGCGTTCGGTGACGAACTGCAGGGCGTCGTCGAAGGCGCGCTGCGCGGTGCCGAGCATCATCGCGGCCAGGATGAGCCGCTCGGTGTTCAGCCCGGCCATCAGCTGGGTCCAGCCGTTGCCGACCTCGCCGACGACGGCGTCCTCCGGCAGGCGCACGTCGGTGAGGTAGAGGTCGTTGACCTCCTTGCCGCCCATGGTGTCGATGCCGCTGATCTTCAGGCCCGGCGTGCCGGCCGGCAGATGGAACATGGTCAGGCCCTGGTGCTTGGCGCCGCTGCGGTCGGTGCGGGCGACGAGCAGGATGTTGTCGGCGAAGTGCGCGTTGGAGCACCAGGTCTTCTGGCCGTTGATCAGCCAACCGTCGTCGACCTTCTCGGCGCGGCAGGTCAGGGAGCCGACGTCGGAACCGGCCTCGGGCTCGGACATGGAGATGGACTGGGACCGGCCCTCGACGATGCCCCCGAGCACGGTCTCCTTCTGCGCTTGCGTGCCGAACTTCTCGTAGGCGGCGCCGGTGATGAGGGTGGGGCCGATGCCGCCGATGGGGGCCATGCCGCGCGTGCTCTGCTCGAGCAGGATGCACAGGTCGACCGTGCTGCCGGCGGACCCGCCGAACTCCTCGGGGACGGTCACGCCGAGCCAGCCGAGGTCGGCCATCTTCCGGTACAGCTCCTGGCTGTGGCTGTGCGTGCCGTGGTCGGTGAGGGCGTCGCGCTGGGCGCGGGTGCCCACCTCACGGCGGCAGAAGTCGGCGACGGCCGCCGCGAAGTCCTGCTGCTCCGGAGTGAACTCGGTGAGGTTGGTGTGCATGGGATCGGCCTCCTGGCCTGGACAAGTAGTGGGGGGTTGTCGACGCCGGGCGCGCCGCCTAGTGTGAGATCCACGACAGTGAATCACATCAAATATATTTGATGCGACCCAGTGAAGGAAGCGTCACTCCATGACCCAGGACCTCAGCACCCCCGGCACGCCGTCGCCCGCTCCCCCGTCCGCCACGTTCACCAGCCTCGACCCGCGCGACGGTTCCGTCCTCGCGGAGTACCCGATCGCCGACGCCACCGACGTGGCCGCCGCCGTCGACCGCGCCCGGTCGGCCGCCCGCTGGTGGGCCGCCCAGGGCTTCCGCGGCCGCCGGGACTGGCTGCTCGAGTTCAAGAAGGCCGTCGCCGCCGACGCCGAGGCCCTCGCGGCCGTCGTCTCCGCCGAGACCGGCAAGCCGCGCGGCGACGCCTTCCTCGAGGTGATGCTCGCGATCGAGCACCTCGACTGGGCCGCCCGCAACGCCAAGAAGGTGCTGCGCCCCCGCAGGGTGCCGTCCGGCCTCGCCAGCGCCAACCAGCACGCCACCCTCGAGTACCAGCCGCTCGGCGTGATCGGCGTCATCGGGCCGTGGAACTACCCGGTCTACACCCCGATGGGCTCGATCTCCTACGCCCTCGCCGCCGGCAACGCCGTCGTGTTCAAGCCGTCCGAACTGACCCCGGGCGTGGGCAGGTGGCTCGAGCAGAAGTGGAACGCGCTCGCTCCCACGCAGCCGGTGTTCCAGGTGGTCACCGGCCTCGGCGAGACCGGCGCGGCACTCGCCCGCTCCGGTGTCGACAAGATCGCCTTCACCGGCTCCGGCGCCACCGCCCGCAAGGTCATGGCCGTGTGCGCCGAGACCCTCACCCCGCTCGTCGCCGAGTGCGGCGGCAAGGACGCGATGATCGTCGCCGAGGACGCCGACCTCGACAAGGCCGTGGAGATGGCCGCGTTCGGCGCGTTCGGGAATGCGGGCCAGACCTGCGCCGGCGTCGAACGCATCTACGTCGTCGAGCCGGTCTACCGGCAGTTCCTCGACAAGCTCACCGCCACGATCGAGCGGGTGCGCCCCGGCGGCACCGACGACGCCAGCTACGGCCCGATGACGCTGCCCCGGCAGATCGACATCGTGCGCGGCCAGATCGACGACGCCCTCGATCACGGCGCCGAGGCCGTCGTCGGCGGTCGCGAGTCGGTGCACGACCGCTACGTCGACCCGGTGATCCTCACCGACG
>NZ_WVTE01000063.1:0-11963 GCF_009939605.1 Rhodococcus sp. YH1
CGGGAGCGGGGACGGAGCGGCACTGCCGGGCTACGACCTGCTCGTGCAGGCCGTCGGTGGGCTCATGAGCATCACCGGACCCGAGGCCGGTACGCCGACGAAGGTGGGTGTCGCGGTCGTCGACGTGCTCACCGGCCTGCACGCCCTCGCCGGCATCCTCGCCGCTCTGCATCATCGGGAGCGCACCGGCGAGGGGCAGCGCGTCGAGACCAACCTTCTTTCCGCGCTCCTGTCGTCGCTCGTCAATCAGGCGTCGGCGTACCTCGGTGCCGGGGTGGTGCCCGGCATCCTCGGAAACCGGCACCCCAGCATCGCCCCGTACGAGGTGTTCACGACCAAGGACCGGCCGCTGGCGCTGGCGGTGGGCAACGACAAGCAGTTCACGCGGCTCGCCGAGACGATCGGCGCGCCGGAGCTGGCCACCGATCCGCGCTTCCGCAGCAACCCGCTGCGCGTCGCACACCGCGAGGAACTGTGCGCCGAGATCACCTCGATCCTCGTCACGGCCGGGGCCGACCACTGGTACGACGAACTCTCCCGCGTGGGTGTTCCGGCCGGACCCATCAACGACGTCGCCGAGGCATTCGAGTTCGCGCGGCGTCTCGGCCTCGACGCCGTGGTGTCCGTGCCGGGAAGCGCCACGCCGCAGGTCGGAAATCCGTTGAGCTTCTCCAGGACTCCGGTCCGGTACCGTTCGGCCCCGCCACCCCTGGGTGGAGCCGCGGACTGACCGGCAGGAACCGGAGGAGTGCCCGTCCCGTCGCGTCCGGCCGCGGCGGGACGGGCGTCGTGCCGCACCGAACCGAACGGCGGGCGCCTCCGTCGTCCGTCCCCTCCCTCGATCAGGGATGCGCGACGGCGCGATCCTCGGGGGCGGGAACGGTGGCTGCGGGCCGTCGCAGACCGAAGGACTCGAAGCCGACGACGTACAGGAGCGTCACCAACGCGAACAGGTCCATGAATCCGAGGGCGTTGCCGTGCAGGCCGCCGGCGACGGCCGGCTCGTGGAGCACGATCTCGGCGATCACGTAGTAGTACAGGACGAACGTGGTCACGGCGAGGGCGAACGTGATCGCTGCGCGGGACAGCAGGTTCACCACGGCCCCGCCGCCCGTCGGCCTGTTACCGAAGGCGTTGGCCCACAGAATCATCCATGCGACCCAGCACACGCCCAGCTGGGCCGGGAACTGATCGAGCGGGAAGCCCGGTTCGGCTGCCGTGCCGGGTCCGACGAGCACCGCACACACCGCACGCAGTGCCGCGAACAGCACGGTGCCGAGCACGATGTTGCCGACCGTCGAGACCAGTGCGACCCGCATGCGGCTGCCGGCGAGCCGCCACGGCCAGTTCTCCCAGGTCTGTCCGGTGAGCACGATCGCGACGATGATCGAGTAGTACCAGCCGAGCAGTGTGTCGATGCCGAGCAGTGCTGTGCCTTCCCGAACCGTCTCCGAGACCGCGGGTACACCCAACACGAGATAGAGCAGTGCGGTGGGGACGAGGAGGGAGACGATCTCGCAGGCGCCGACCCACGGCTGTTTCAGGCCCAGATCGGTCCACGGCCAGTGTCCCCAGTTGAGCACCACCAGGACCCACGTGGAGAAGCCGAACAGGACGAACAACGCGCCCGTGAAGTAGCCCAGGCCGTCGGGACGCGCGGCCGCGTAGTCGGGATACAGGTGGCCGATTCCGCTCGCCAGGGCATACGTGACAACGACGGCGAAAGCCGATGCGGCGCCGAGGAACGCAATGCCGCGCCAGGGTTGCCGTAGCCGGTCGAATCCCCAGAGTTCGAGGTTGAATCCGGCCCACACGACGAACAGCAGGGCCCAGAACAGGGCGGCGTTGAACGGCAATGGATACAGGTCGAACGGGCTGAGCCGCGGGTCGGCGAGCAGATACCACGCCGCGACGGAGGCGGTGGTGATCACGGCGGTGTTGGCGACACCGAATCCGAGCCACCCCGGGGACGTGTCGGCGTGCGAGCGTTCGGGCATGGGGTACCGAAACCTTCTGTGATGCCCTCGAAACGAGGGGCGAGGGGAACGTCGGCCGAGGAGATCGGTGAGTGGTGTGGTGGCCGGAGTCGGCTGCCGGATCGCGGACCGTGTCCTCGAGGGTTCTTCGTCAGCTCCGCCGGCGCAGTTCGGGACCGGCCGTGGGAGCGTGGAGCATCGGAGTGTCCTTCCCGTGAGAATGCGACTCGTGAGAATGTGACTCGGAGCACACTCGAAACGATCGCGCGTCACAACTGTTGCGCCGCGTTGCATCCCCCGCTCGGGTCCGGATCGTCCGCCACGGCCGCCCGGCATCTCCCGGACCTCGACGGCCGCTCACCACTCCGACCGGGTGTGGATCGAGTCGAGGTCGCAGCGGTCAGCCGAAATGTTGGCTACAATTATGTACATGACGACTCTTCCGGTGGCCGAGGCGCGGGCGCAGTTCTCCCGTCTGGTCGACGAGGCCGAGCGCACCCACGAGCGGTTCGAGATCACCCGAAATGGGCACCGGGCCGCGGTGCTGCTCGGTGCCGACGACTACGACGCGCTGCGCGAGACCATTGCCGTGCTGGCCGAGAAGCCCCTGCTTGCCGACCACCTCACGGGAATGGCCGAGATCGAGGCCGGGGACAGCCTTGATGCCGCATCCCTCGCCGAGATCATGTCCGCGGGCAAGCCCGGCGACGAGTGAGCGTTCCCGGCGAGCCCTACACCCTGATCGTGGCCCGTACCGCTGCTCGTGCGCTCGAGCGGACCCCGCCCGAGAAGGTCGCCGCCGCGGTGTACGAGTTCCTCACCGGACCCCTCCTCGAAAACCCGCACCGGGTCGGCAAGGAACTCGCCCCACCGTTGGCACCGGCCTACTCCGCCCGCCGCGGCTCCTACCGGGTGCTGTACCTCATCGACGAGAACACCCGCCAGGTCCGAGTCACCGCGATCTCCCACCGCGCCGACGCGTACCGCACCTGAATCTTCCGGGGCGCGGCCGGGGTGAGGATCTCGTCGAGGCGCTGCGACCGGACGTCGGCACCTATCCGCCACCGCCGTCCAGCATCTCCCGGGCCTTGACGGCCAGCCACCACTCCACCCGGGTGTGGATCGAGTCGAGGTCGCGGCCGGTGAGTTCGGTGATGCGGGCGAGCCGGTTCCGCAGGGTGTGCCGGTGGATGCCCAGCGCGGCGGCGGTGCTCTCGGCCTGGCCGTTGTGCTCGAGGTACGCGGCGAGGGTCTCGACCAGTCTTCCGCTCGATCCGTGCTTCGCGTCGTAGGCATCGAGTGCTTCGAGTCCGGTGCGGGCGATGGCCTGCAGCGCGTCCGGGTCCTGCATGCCCAGCAACACCGAGAAGGTACCTAGCTCGGCGAACTCCACCGGTGTCCGGCCCCCGTTCCGCGCTGCCCTGACCGCCGAGAGAGCCTGCTGCACACTGGTGTTCGCGTCCTTCACGCCGCACGGACCGCCCAGCCCGCACCGGACCGGCCGGCCGAGCTGCGCGCGGACCCGGTCCTGGACCCGGGTCGCGATCTCGCGTGCCCGGTCGGCCGGCAGAACCACGGCGACATCCGCGCCGACCGAGGCCGCCAGATGGGGTACGCCCTCCGCGGCGAGGACCGCGCCGACCTGCCGTTCCGCCGGCAGCAGCGGGCCGACCTCCGTCAGCACGGCGACGGCGACGGTGTCGGTCGGTTCGAACCCGAAATAGCGGAGCAGGCCGGCGTCCATGCGTTCGGGTGCGTCGAAGAGTGTCCGGGTGACGACGGCCCGCAGCCGCTGTTCTGCGCTCTGCACCTTCGCGGGCTTGCCGAGCTCGATAGAGATCAGCGACACGGCGTGGGCGAGGAGCAGACGGTCGGCCGGCGGGAGCGGCTCCGCGGTGCCGACGGCGAGGTATCCGTAGAGGTCCTGGGCCGCCGCGATGCTCTGAACGGTGTAGTGCCCCGCGGCGTCGGCCAGCACCTTGCTCATCTGCCGCCGCCGCGGAGATCGGGACGCCGACTCCGCCACCCCGCGCGCATGCCGGACCGCCCGCGTCGTGTCCGACCCGTATTCGGCGAGTACGCGATCGTCGGCGTCGACGACGGCGACGGCTCCGGCGAGGGCCTGACCGAGCGCGGTCACGACCGCGGGCACACCCCCGCGCAGTGTGGCCCGGGCCAGCCGCTCCTGCTGATCGACGACCCGCTGCACCGCGCGGACCTGGTCGGCGGTCAGTTCGTCGATGACCGCCCGGGTGATGGCGATGAAGGGCGTCGAGGCGGGCACGGCGAGCACCGGGAACCCCAGCGCGTCACCCGCGGCGCGCAGACCGTCGGGCACGCGGTCGAACCGGGTTCCGGTGTCGAACGCCAAGGCCACGCAGCCGGCCCCCACCAGACCCTGGAGGTACGCGAACTGCTCGTCGGCGCCGGCGCCGATCTCCAGTCCGGTGGTCATCACGAGCTCTCCACCCGAGAGCCACGGGGTGGGGTCGGGAAGCTCGATCGGATGCGCCCACTCGATGACACGGTCTGCTCCGTCGCGACCCGCCACGAGAGTGAGCCCGAGCTCCGGCAGCGTCGTGAGCCGACGCACGGTGATGGCCATGATGACGATCCTTCCCCGCACCGGGCGGCTAGGAGGTGGGGTGTTCGGCGAGGACTTCGAGGGCCAGATGCACGTCGGTGACGTCCCGGGGGGAACGCAGGGACCGGCCCAGCAGGTCCTCGACTCGTTTCACCCGGTGCCGCACGGTATTCGGATGCAGGTTCAGCTCCCGCGCCGTCCGCCCCACGTCCAGGTCCCGGGCCAGGTGGAGCACGAGGAAATCGACCAGGTCGTCGTGGCCGTCGAGCAGTGGGGCCAGGACCGCGGTGGCGCGCGCGAGAGCGGGCCCCGGGTCGCGGCCCGCCAGCAACCAGTCCGCGAGGCTCACGTCCTCGAAGCGCTGGGTGCTGCGGCCGAGCCGCTCGGCGGCCCGTCGCGCCCAGCGCGCCTCGCGCAGTTTGTCGGGCCCGCGCGCGGGATCGGTGAACGGCTCGCTCGAGCCGCACGTCAACCCCTGTGGAAGGTTGTTCGACCAGGAGTCGAGAGCCTCCGCCCGGGCGGGGACCACTCCGACGAGGCCCCCCTCGCCCCGGGCGAGCAGCAGGGTCAGCCCGATGTCGCGGGCCAGCCCGGACACGTCCGTTTCGACGGCATCGAGCAGCGAGTTCGCCCGGAACACCCATCGGCGGTTGTCGTAGTCGGGTGCGGCGGACAAGGCCAGCATCCGCATATCGGGCTCGGGGCCGAACCGCAGCATCTCGAGCTGGTCCAGGACCGTGTCGGAATCGGCCGGATCGCCCGACGCCAGCGCCCGCACCAGTGCGGCGTGCCGCGCGCGGTTCTCGATGGTGGCGCGCTGGCGGGTGCGTTCGATCGTGTTGAGCAGCCTCAGCGACACCTCGACGGCGGGCGCGGTGAGCGGATCGGTGAGTTCGTTGCTCTTGGACGCGAGGGCGAACCAGTAGTGCTGGCCGCCCGGCGAGATCGAGTGCGCGCTCACCGACCATCGGCCCACCCGGAACAGCAGCCGGCCGTCCCGGCCGCGCAGCTGATTGCGGATCAGGTGCACCGGTGCGCCACCCGCCGAGGCCACGACGTCGCCGACCTCGTTGTAGAGGACCACGCTGCTGCGGAGCAGCCCGGCGAGCCGGGCCACGAGGTCGGCCTCCGGGGACTCGGCCGTCATCGCCTCGAGCAGGTGGTTCTGCATCTGCAGCGTGCGGCGCAGCAGCATCGAGTCCTGCGCCTGCGCCGCGGCATTGACGCGTCCGACCACCTCCATGAACGGCAGTTCCGGCGGGATCGCCACCACGGCGAACCGATGGCGCTCGGCCTCGTCGAGCAGGGGCCGGGGGACGTCGTCGGTGATCACCCCGACGCCGTACCCGAGCGCGGCGATGCCGGACCCCACGAGCTCGCGGATCAGTTCGCGATAGGCCTGCTGCGGGTGCTCGTGGCCGGGGAAGCGCGAGCCGGTGGTGAGCATCATCGACCCCGGCCGCAGCCATCGGGTCGGGTTCTCGATCTCGATCGGGTGCGCGCCGGTGATTCCCACGTTGGGGTCGGCATCGGTCGCCAGCCGGAGCCCGAGGTCGGGTTCGAGCAGCAGGTCGACGAGCCGGAAACGGTCCGGAAGCATGCCCGACATCTTTCTCCCATGGGTGTGAAGATCTCCAACGATTCGGGGAACTCGATTCACTTTCTCCAATTGATGGCCCCGCGACCAGGCCGAATACTGAGTTCCACCCGACCCAGGAGTATGACGATGATCACATCCCGCAATCCCCACCTGCGCGTCGCCGTGGACGTCGGAGGCACCTTCACGGACGTGTGCATCTTCGACGAGAGCGCATCGACCACCCGCATCGCGAAGGTTCCCTCGACCCCGGACGATCCCATGCGCGCCGTGATCGACGGTGTGCGCACCGCGGGCATCGACCTGACCGAGGTGACCCTGTTCTCCCACGGCACCACCGTCGCGACCAACGCGCTCATCACCCGCAACTTCCCGCCCGCGGCCCTCGTCACCACCCGCGGGTTCCGCGACGTGCTCGAGATCCGCGACGGCACCAAGGACGAGTTGTGGGACACGTACGTCGACGTCGGCACCCCCTACATCCGCCGCCGTGATCGGTACGAGGTCACCGAACGCATCGACTACGCCGGCGAGGTCGTCACCCCGCTCGACGAGTCGGAGGTCCGGGAGATCGCCCGCATCCTGCGCCGCAAGAACATCAAGACCGTCGCGGTGTGCCTGATCAACAGCTACGTCAACAGCGCACACGAGCAGCGCGTGCGGGCACTGCTCGAGGCCGAGCTGCCCGACGTCACCGTCTCGACCTCCAGCGAGATCCTCCCCGAGATCTTCGAGTACGACCGCGCCTCCACCACCGTCGCCAACGCCGTGCTCGCACCCCTGGTCAGCGGGTATGTCAACCGGCTCGAAGCGCAGCTGCGCACCGACGGATACGACGGCGACCTGCTCCTGCTCCATTCCGGCGGGGGCTCGATGACCCCCGCGATGGTGGAGAAGTATCCCGTCCGGCTCGCCGCCTCCGGCATCGCCGCCGGCGCGATCGCCGTGGCCGACATCGCCACCCGCTGCGGATACCCCAACGCGATCGGCCTGGACATGGGCGGTACCAGCACCGACATCTCGCTCGTCTACGACGGCGAGGTCCGCACCACCAAGCAGTGGCAGGTCGAGTACGGCTTCCCCATCTCCTTCCCCAGCATCGAGGTGCTCACCATCGGCGCCGGCGGCGGATCGCTGGCCTGGCTCGACGAGGCAGGCTCGCTGCGCAACGGGCCGCAGTCGGCCGGCGCCTCCCCCGGACCCGCCTGCTACCTGCGCGGCGGCACCGAGCCGACGAACACCGACGCCAACGTGCTGCTCGGCCGCCTGGGCACCACCCTCATCGGCGGCGGCCTCACCCTGGACGTGGCGGCCGCGGAGAACGCGATCAAGCAGAGCGTGGCCGGACCGCTCGGTCTCGACGCCGACACCGCGGCCGGCAACATCATCCAGGTGGCCAACGCCAACATGGCGGATGCGGTGCGGCTGTTGTCCATTCGGCGCGGCTACGATCCGCGCGACTTCGTCCTCGTCGTCTGCGGCGGCGCGGGCGCCCTGCACGGCGCGGCCCTCGCGAAGGAACTGTCCATTCCGACCGTCGTGGTGCCGCCCCATCCGGGCATCACCTCGGCGCAGGGGTGCCTGCTCGTCGACATCCGGCACGACCTGTCGGCCATGTTCCAGGGCCGCGTCGACGAGGTCGACACCACCGCGCTCGAGCGCGAATTCCTGCGGCTCGAGCAGGAGGGCACGCAGCGTCTCCGCCACGAGGGGGTCGAACCCGAACGGATGGTCCTCGATCGTCATATCAGCATGCGCTACGCGGGGCAGTGGCGTTCGCTCACCGTCGCGGCCGGCAGCGGCCCCGGCTTCCTCGCGGAGGCCGTCGAGCGGTTCCACGAGGAGCACGAACGGGACTACTCGTTCCGGCGCGACGACACACCCGTGGAGATCTACCAGATCGGGCTGCGCGCGGTGGGCACCACGCCGAAGCCGAACTTCCCGCGCACCTCCGAACCCACCACCGCGGAGCCGGCGCCCGTCGAGCGGCGCAACGTCTACTTCGACGAGGTGCGCGGCCGGCTCGACACCCCCGTCTTCGACCGCGACACACTGGAATTCGGTACGCGCATCCCCGGCCCGGCCGTGATCACCCAGCTCGACTCCACCACCGTCGTCCCCCCGGGGACCACCGCCACGATCGACGAGTGGGCGAACATCCGCATCGACATCCAGGAGACCCGATGACCACCACGTCCCCCACCCTCGATCCGGTCACCTTCGAGGTCCTCAAGAACGCGTTCGCCACCTCGGTCGACCTGATGTCCGAGCAGATCCTGCGCACCTGCTACTCGTTCGTCATCTACTCGCGGGACTTCTCCTCCGCGCTCTGCGACGCCGAGGGCAACACCGTGATGCAGGGCAGCCAGGACATCGCGGTCCACGTGGGCACCCTCCACTTTCAGTGCAAGGCCGTGCTCGAGGAATTCGGCTCCGACATCAACCCCGGCGACATCTTCATGGTCAACGACCCCTACCGGGGCGGCACCCACCTCAACGACGTCAGCTTCGTCCGGCCCATCTTCGCCGACGGCGTCCTCATCGCCTTCGCGCAGAACAAGGGTCACTGGGCCGACATCGGCGGCAGCGTCCCCGGGTCGTTCGACGTGACCGCCACCGAGCATTTCGGTGAGGGCCTGCGGATCACCCCGGTCCGGGTGTGGCACGAGGGCCGATTCCTGGCGGACGTCGCGAAACTGCTCGTTGCGAACACCCGGTCGCCGGAGATCAGCATGGGCGACCTGCACGCCCAGGCGGAGGCCACGGGCGTGTGTGAACGTGAAATCCACCGACTCGTCGACAAATACGGGCGCGGCACCGTCACCGACGCGATGCGCGAGGTCCAGGACTACGTCGAGCGCATCGTGCGCAGCCGGGTCGCCGACCTGCCGGACGGCACGTGGACCACCGAGGACTACCTCGACTCCGATCCCACCCGGCCCGAGGGGCTCGTCCCGATCCGCGTCACCATGACGATCGAGGGCGACCAGCTCAGCTACGACCTGACCGGCAGCGCACCGGCGGTCGCCAGCTTCCTCAACAGCGGCTACGGCACCGCGTTCTCCGGGATCGTGGCGGGCACCAAGTCGTTCTTCCCCGACGTGCCGCTGAACTCGGGCCTTTACAACGCGATCCGCACCGACCTCGGACCGGAGGGCACCGTCGTCAACGCGGGCTGGCCGCACGCGGTGACCGGGTTCTGCTCCGGTCCCTACGAGAAGATCATGAACGCGATCTTCGAACTGTGGTCGAAGGTCGTGCCCTCCCGCGCCATCGCGTGCTCGTTCAACCTCGAGTACCTGCTCGTCGGCGGCCGCGACGCCCGCACCGACGACCGGCCGTTCTTCATGTGGTACGACTGGATGGCCGGCGGCTGGGGCGGACGTAGCTCGAAGGACGGATCGAGCGCCACCGCACCGGTGTTCGGTATCGGCCTGGCCGTGCAGCCGTGCGAGGGGCAGGAACGCCTCACCCCCGTGCTGACCAGCGAGCACGCCATCATCACCGATTCCGGTGGACCCGGGGAATACCGCGGCGGGTGCGGCCTGTCCAAGGGCGGCATCCTCACCGACAGCGACAGCAGCGTGATGTCGTACTGCTGTGACCGTTCCCGCTCGGTCACCTGGGGCATCGAGGGCGGCCTGCCGTCCATCCCGCACGGTGTGTGGCTCAACCGCGGCACCCCCGAGGAGCGCTTCCTCGGGTCCGTGTTCTCGAATGTGCCGGTCCAGTCCGGAGATTCGTTCGAGCGGCCGTCGGCGGGCGGTGGTGGCTACGGGGATCCGCTGCAGCGGGACCCGGACGCCGTGCTCGAGGACGTGATCGACGGATATGTCTCCGTCGAGCGCGCCGCCCTGGACTACGGCGTCGTCGTCGTGCCGGTGGACCCCGAGATCGACCGCTACGAGCTCGACCACGACGCCACCGAGCGCGTCCGCGAGGAGATCCGCGTGTCGCGCAAGGGCTGGCTCGACGAGGACCCCGAAACCGTCGCCGCCCGCTACCGCAGCGGTGAGCTGTCCATGCTCGACCTCGTGCGCCGCTACGGCGTGATCGTCGACTGGGGTACCGGCGAGCTGCTGCCCACGACCACCGCCCAGTTCCGCGATCTGCTGCGGACCCGCTCCGTCGCGCACTGGTCCTGAAGCCCGTGCGGGGCAGTGTCACCGCTGCCCCGCAACGGGTTTCGCGCTCTCCACCCTCCCTCGAAGCTCCCCTGCCGAACCTCCCGCCCCCGGTGCCGCGGGCGGTCGTGCGCCCCTGCGCCGGTTCGGATTCCCTCCCCCCGAGAGGCGACCCCATGTCCGATCACCTCACCGAATCTGCTCCCGGATCCCCCGCGGAGCGGGAAATCGTGCCCGAATCCGGGCGTCTGTCCCGCTGGTCGCTGACGATGGCCTGGTGGGCCATGTTCAGCGCCATGTTCTGGCTCTACATCGCGGTTGCCTCGGCCGGCGCGGTCGGGGTACCGGCCACCCTCGCCGGGATGGCTGCCTCGATCGCCACCTTCGGCGTCGTCAATCTGGTGCTCTCCCGCTATGCGATCCACACCGGCCTGTCGGTCGAGCTGCTGTCCCGGCGCATGTTCGGCGCCGTCGGCTCACTGCTCGCCCCGGCGCTGTTCGCGGCCACCGCGCTCTACTACGGGGTCTTCGAGGGTTCCATCGTCGCCGTGGCTCTGCAGGAGTACTTCGGCGGCGACATCAGGCTGTGGTACCTGCTCTGCACGGTGTACATGATTCCCGTGGTGATCGGGGGTGTCGCCGCGTGGCTCGACAAGCTCAACGGGATCCTGCTGCCGTTCTATCTCGTCGGCATGGTCGCCGTCGTGGTGGCCGCGACCGTGCGCCAGGGCTACCCCACCGGATGGCTCACCGCCACGGTGGCATCGGGTCCGCTTCCGGGCTGGCTCACCGCCTACCTCGTCTACATGGGCGTCTGGGTGCTGATGATGTACACCTTCGACTACGCGAGGCTCGGTCGCCGCACCGACGCCGCCTTCCACGGCACCGTCACCTTCGGCTGGGTGTTCTATGCGCTGACCTTCGGTGTGAACGGGCTCGTCGGCCTCTATCTCCTCGGCGCCTGGGACATCGCCGGAACCGAGACCGGCGTGGTCGAGGCGGTCGTCGGCTCCCTCGGCTTCGCGGGGGTGCTGCTGATCATCGTGTCCCAGACCCGCATCAACTCGGCCAACTTCTATCTCGCCTCCACCAACCTCCAGGTGTTCGTCCACCGGGCACTGCGCATCGACGTGCCCCGAGCGGTGTGGGTGGTGGTCACCGCCGTGCTCGCATACCTGCTCATGCTCACCGACGTACTGGGGTACCTGCTGCAGGCCCTCGCCTGGCAGGGCGTGCTGATCACCGCCTGGGTGGCGATCGCGGTGGTCTACGTGCTGCGGGATCGGGGCCACGCCATGCCCCGCACCGCGTCCGGTGGGGCGCTGGCGTGGCTGATCTCCTCGGTCGCCGGCATCGCGCTCACCGTGCAGGAGGTCAGCGCGACGTGGGCGCAGCTCGCCCCGGTGGTGACGGTGCTGCTGGCCGCGGGCAGCTACGTGCTGCTCACCCCGCGGGTGACGGATCGTGCGCCCTCGGAACCCGAGGCGGCGCAGGGACCCGAAACGTCGCAGGCACCCGAGGCGGCGCCGGATGAGGCGCAGCCGGTCTGAATCCGGCGGACAATCGCCGCCACGGCGAGTGTGACACCGGCCCCTGTACGCGGCGGCCATGCCGTGGGTCACATCACGGCCATAGTGTTCTCCCATCCGAGCGACAGCGCCGCCGTAACGCCGGAACCGGCA
>NZ_WVTE01000064.1:0-11815 GCF_009939605.1 Rhodococcus sp. YH1
TGCTCTTTCGTCGAGTCGAGTTGGTAGCTCTCTCGAAGAATCACGCGGTGACCGTCTTTCGTCCGGTTACGACACGCCGGTCATCGGATCCGATCCGGCTCGTACACCATCCTGATGGACGCAACCAACGTCGCCGTCCTTTGGCAGGATGAACTTCACAGCGACCTCCACCACGGCCGCTGTCTCGAGAACCATGAAGGAGGGGCGGAGTAGGCGTGAGCATTCTGCTGCGGGACGTCATCGACATTCCTGAACGCATCGGCGCCGACGACTACGTGCTGCGTCTGACCGACAGCACCGACAACGACGCACACATCCGCGCCACCGTCGACTCCTACGTGCTCACCGACTCGCTCAAAGACAACTTCGCGGCCGCGATCTCTCTCATCTCCGACGCGATCACCAAGAACACCTCCCGCGGCGCCTACCTCGCCGGGTCGTTCGGCTCCGGTAAATCGCACTTCATGGCGGTGCTCTACGCCCTGCTCGGCAATCACCCGGCCCTGCGCACCGAACGATTCCGCGACCTCACCGACCGCTACGACGCCAACATCGCCGGCAAGAAGATCCTCAGCCTCACCTACCACTTCCTCGGCACCAAGTCGATGGAAGAAGCGATCTTCCGCGGCTACGTCGACCAGATCCGCCGCCTCCACCCCGAAGCGCCGCTGCCCGCTCTGCACGTGTCCGACACCCTCCTCGCCGACGCCGAGCACCTGCGCGAAAAAATGGGTGATGAGCGGTTCCTCTCCGGACTCGGCGGCGACAGCGCGGACGGCGACGACGCGTGGGGCGGACTGGTGTCCGACAGTTGGACCCTCGAGCGGTACCGGGCCGGACTCGTCGCCCCCGCGGAGAGCGAGGAGCGCAAGGAACTCGTCTCCGCACTGGTGCGCAACTACTTCACGTCGTTCCTCGAGCAAGCCGAATACGTCGACCTCGACCGCGGCCTGAGCGTCATCTCCGAGCACGCCAGAGAACTCGGCTACGACGCCGTGGTGCTGTTCCTCGACGAACTGATCCTCTGGCTGATCTTCTACGTGCGCAACAACGAGATCTTCAGCCGCGAATCGCAGAAGATCACTAAACTCGTCGAAGGTTCCGGTAACCCACGCCCCATCCCGCTGGTCTCCTTCATCTCCCGGCAGATGGACCTGCGCAAGTGGCTCGCCGACGCGGGTGCCTCCGGCGCCGAGCAGGACGCCACCGACCGCGCCCTGCAATACCAGCAGGGCCGATTCCGCACCATCGAACTCGGCAACGACAACCTCGCCGAAGTCGCCAACATCCGTCTGCTGCAACCGAAGAACGCCGAGGCCAAGCAAACCCTCGACGATGCGTTCCGCTCCGTCACCCGCAGCCCCGACGTATGGGACGTGCTGCGCGATTCGATGAACACCACCGAGGAGCATCGCGGCGCCTCCGAACAGGAATTCCGGCTCACCTACCCGTTCTCCCCGGCGCTGGTGGCCACGCTGCGCGAACTCGCCTCGGTGATGCAACGCGACCGCACCGCGCTGAAGGTGATGCAGCGCATGCTCGTCGAACGCCGCGACACCCTCACCACCGCCGACCTCATCCCCGTCGGCGACGCCTTCGGTCCCATCGTCGACGGCGATGAACCCATCGACGGTGTCGCGTCCACCCTGTTCAAGGCGGCCGACTCCCTCTACCACGACAAGCTGCTGCCGCTGCTGCTCACCCGCCATCAGGTGACCCAGGAGCAGCTCGACACCGACCCCGATTCGGTGCCCGCCGGGTTCCGCGCCCACGACCGTATCGCCAAGACCCTGCTGCTGTCTGCGATCGCCCCGAAGGTCCCTGCGCTGCGCGACATCACCGCGTCCCGGCTCGCCGCGCTCAACCACGGCTCCATCAAGACCCGCATGAAGGGCGGCGAAGCCCGCGTCGTCCTCGGCGTGGTGCGCGAATGGTCCAAAGACGTCCCCGAGATCACCGTCTCCGAGGGCACCAACCCGATCATCCGGGTGCAGCTGTCCAGCGTCGACTACAACTCCGTCCTCGAACGCATCCGCGGCGAAGACAACACCGGCAAGCGCAAGGTGCTCATCCGCACCCTCGTCCACCAGGCGCTCGGTGTCGACACCAAACAGGACGACCTCGCCGGCGGTGCCACCCGCACCGTCATCTGGCGCGGTTCCCGCCGCGAAGTGGATGTGGTGTTCGGCAACGTCCGCGACGCCTCGTCGGTGCCCGAACAGAACTTCGACAACCGGCCCGGCACGTGGCGGCTCGTCGTCGACTACCCCTTCGACGAGGGAGAGTTCTCCGCGGCCGACGACATCGCCCGCATCGACCGACTCCTCGCGGGCGGCGACCGGCACACCATCGTGTGGCTGCCGAAGTTCTTCTCCGACGAAGCCAGACAAGACCTCGCGCTGCTCGTCAAGCTCGACTGGCTGTTCGGCGGCACCGGAGACCGCTGGCAGGAGAACACCGATCACCTGTCGCCCGCCGACCGGGCGCAGGCCCGAGGCATCCTCGAAAACCTCTACCGGGGAACGCTCAACGCCTTCCAACGACTCCTCGAGCAGGCTTACGGTATCGAAGCGCCCGACCCGAAATACTTCGTCGACGACCCCGGCCACACCGAGATCCTCGTCTCGCTCAGCAAGGACTTCAGCCCGAAACTGCCCACTGCGCTGAACCTGCGGGACGCCTTCGACAAGGTCGTCGACCAGGCATTCGGGGCGCAATACCCGAATCATCCGCAGTACCCGAGCCCGGATGACGAGGTCACCACTCGCCACTACGAGATCGTGCGTGGTTTCGTCGAGGAGGCGGTCGCGGATCGTCAGGGTCGGGTACCTACCGCCGGCGCCGAACGCAAGGTTGCGCAGCGCATCGCCGCGCCGCTGAAGGTGGGCAAGGCCACCGAAGACCACTTCCTGTTCGGGGAAGACACCTTCGCCTACTGGGCCGGTGAACTCGACCGCGCGGCCGCCGAAGCGGACCGCGTCACCGTCGGCGCACTCCAACATCGCATCGACGCCGTCAGCCCCGCATGGGGTCTGCGTCCCGAAGCCCGCGACCTGATCGTCGCTGCATGGGCGTTGCTGCGGAAACGCGCCTGGTTCGAGGCGGGCGCGCCCGTTCCGGCACCGCCGCTCGGCCGGATGCGAGAAAGCATCGAACTGCGCGCCGAGGAACTACCCGAGCAGGCAGCATGGGACGCCGCCCGCACCACCGCCACCTACCTGCTCGGCTACACCATCCCGCGTACCTTCCTCACCGGCGCGAACGTCGCCGACTTCGCACAACAGGTACGAGCCCGAGCGGGGGAGAAGACCTCAGACCTGCGTCAGCTCGCCGACCGGCTCGCCGACGCCCACCGCGCCCTGAAGCTGGACGTCGCCGACACCGACCGCATCAGCGTCGCCCGCGCGCTCGTCGACTACCTCGAAACTCTCGCCTCCACCGCCGGCAACGTTGCGCTGATCGACCTGCTCGCCACCACACCGGTGCCGGGTTCCGCGGAATCCGCGGGGCGGATGCGGACCGAAGCCGCCCACGACGCCGCAGCGCTGCGGGGCTTCCAGTGGAGACTGATCGGAGCATTGCTTGCCGGTGCCGAAACCGGCGGTGAGCGCGGAGAATCTGCGCGGGTGATCGTGAAGAAGCTCGAGGAGCTGATCACCATCCCCGGCGTCTCCCTGGCCGACGAACTCAACCGCACCGAGACCCGCGTGGTCGAGTGGGTGGTGAGCGAACGCGTCGACGACGATCCCGATGACGACGCTGACGACGAAGACGACGACACTTCCGGCGGCGAGGTCGTCACGGACCCCGACGAGGTGACCCTCGACGACATCGTCGATATCGAGTCCGTCACCAGACGACTGCGCGCCGCCCACAAGAAGCACGGCAAGCGTCTGCACGTGAAGTGGTGGGTGGAGTGAACACCCTCACCGCCACCCGTCCGATCATCACCGCCAAGCTCGCGAAGGCCGTCGAGAAGCGTTACAAGGGCGGTGTTCTCGGGCTACGTGCCGCGCCTGCGTGGGACGGCGGCACCTTCCACCACGACGGAACCCCGGTGACTGTCGTGCCGTGCCCATCCACCCTCGCCGTGTGGGAAGCCCTCGAATCCCGCGCCGACGATCAGTGGCTCGTCATCCTCACCCCCGTCGACGACAAGGATCTCGGTGACGGGGTGCTCGCCCACCTCATCGACGGCCGGCTCCTCAGCCCCGACCCGTGGGACGCGCTGCGCTCGACGTTCGCCGCCACCACCATCGAACCCGCCCTCTACCGCGTACCCAACGACCGGGCATTGGCGCTCGGATTGCTCGCGGCGATCCCCACGGCCGCGATCACCCCCGCGCCGGGTGGTGTGCTCACCCGCACGCACGTGATGTCCACCCTCGCGCGCGGTGTTCTCGCGATCACCGACGATTCCGCCATCGAGATCGACACCCTGGCGATCCTCGAATGGAGCCGTCGTTCCGACGTGACCGACAACCTCGCCCGCCTCCGCGTAGACGGTGGCCCCGAGGTGATGAAGGCCGTCGCGGAGTGGCTTGCCGAACGAGCGGGAAGACTCGGCAAGCCCGTGGCAGCGCTGCTGCAATCCCAGCGGATCACCGAGCTGGTGCCACTCGGACTTCTCGCCGGGCTGGTCACCGACCCCACCAGCACCCTCGAGCGGGGACTGTTCCTCGGCGAGTACGGACTCCGTCGCCTCGACATCGAGGACCTCGAAGCCTGGCACGACGACACCTCCGGGCTCGTCGTCGGCACCCTGATCGAACGGGAACGGCGGGCGGTCCTCGAATCCGCAGCTGCACACGTGCGCGAGCTGAGCATCGAACATCTCGCCGAGCGGTCCGAACTGCTTCCCCAGGGACTCACCGCGCGCCTCGACGAGCTCGCGAGGGCGATCGAGGTTGCCCTGCCCGGCGACGCCTCGTACGGCCCGAAGCAGGGCGGCATCGACAGCGTCGAACTAGCGTGGCAGAGGGTCTTGCAGCACCTGTCGGCGCGCATCTCCACGTCCTGTCGAGCTGCCGAAGCGGCCGTGCGATTGCTGCGGTGGCTCGCCGTGGACACCCCCACCGCAGGTGGGCTCGACACGTTGACCCACCGGTACGTCGACGTCGACGGCTGGGTCGATGCCGCCCTCGTGACGGCGCATCGAGGTTCGGATCATCGGCGTCTGGCCGAGGCGATCACCCGGGTCATCGCCCTGGTCACCGCGCGCCGTCGCGGTCACGACCGCCGGTTCGCCACCGCCCTCGCCGACACGCCGCACCCCACCGGGGCACTCGTCGAACAGTTGCTGCCGGCCGTGGTGCTGCCCCTGGCCAAATCGGCGCCCACGCTGCTGATCGTGGTCGACGCGCTGTCCGTCGCGGCCGCAACGGAACTTGCTGCGGCCGCTGCGGAAGCAGGTTGGACGGAGGCGGGTGTGCTCGGATCCTCCCGTCGGACGGGTGCGCTCGCGGTCCTGCCCACCCTCACCCAACGCAGCCGCTGCTCGCTGCTAGCCGGTGAGCTGCGGGAAGGAAACGACGCGGCCGAACGCACCGGCTTCCTAAAGCTGCTGCGTGATGCGAAGTTGGAGGCGGCCCCCGGGCGTATCGACCCGATCTTCCACAAGAAGGCACTCGACACCGTGCCCGCCGGTGCGGACCTGGCCACTGACGTCGCCAACGCCATCGCCGACACCGCCGGCCGTCCACTCGTGGCCGCGGTGCTGAACTTCGTCGACGACACTCTTCACCACACCGACCCGGGCGGAACCGACTGGGGCATCGACACCATCACCCACCTGCGTGCGCTGCTGCACGCCGCGCAGCGGGCCGGTCGGGCCGTGATCATCACCTCCGACCACGGGCACATCATCGAGCGTCGCACCTCCGTCAAACGCGACCGCGTCACGGTGTACGGGCAGCGCGCGCACGGCGACCTCGACCGCGTGGAAGACGGCGAGATCCTGGTGCGGGGGCCGCGGGTGCTCACCGACAGTTCTGCCGTGGTGCTCGCCGTGGACGACACCATCCGCTACGGCCCCATCAATGCCGGCTACCACGGCGGGGCCGGCCCCGCCGAAGCCGTGGTGCCCGTGCTCGCCCTGCACACCGGCGAGCGACCGGACACGCTCACCGCGCTCGACCCGGTCGAACCGCACTGGTGGCACAGCCCCGTCCGGCTCGATACCCCCGAGGTGAGCCCCGCGCCGGCTGTGAAGCAGGCGGCGCCCACCCTGTTCGACAGCGACGAACCCGCCGTCCTCGCCGCCGGGACGGACGTGGCCGAGCGGGTGCTCGCCACCACGGTCTTCGCCGACCAAGTCCGTCTGGCGGGCCGGATCGTGGTGCGCGAAGACCAGATTCGCGCGTTGCTGACCGCGCTGCTCGCGGCCCCCGCGCGGGAGGTGACCACCGCCCACGCCGCGGCCCTCCTGGGATTGGCTCCGAGCCGCGTCGGTGGGGCGTTGTTGCAGGTCAAGCGGGTGCTCGACGTCGAAGGCTACGAGGTGCTGCTGCTCGACAGCGGCGTCGTCGGCCTCGACGAGGCGGCGCTGCGCGAACAGTTCGGGATCGGGTCGTGACCGCGGCGGTGTCGCCACGTCGGCGACGAGAAATCCTCGACGCGCTGCGCCGCGGCACCGTCCCCGCGAACGGCCTCGACCAGCTCGCCGTCGGACTGGGCCGGTTCGAGGCCGAACTCGACGCCGAGCTCGGGGTGGTGGCCGGTGGGGGAGCGATGTTCAAGGCGGTGCGCGGCGACTACGGCTCCGGCAAGACGTTCTTCGCCCGCTGGCTCGCCGACCGCGCCACCAAACGCGGTTTCGCCGTCGCCGAGGTACAGATCAACGAGATCGACACGCCGCTGCACAAACTCGAAACCGTGTACCGGCGCAGTATCGAATCGCTGCGCACCGCGTCGATCCCGCCGTCCGCGCTGCGTCCGATCCTCGACGCGTGGCTGTTCACCATCGAGGACGACGCGACGGAGCAGGGTGTGGGCGTCGACGACCTGCTCGAACGTCGCCTCGCCGAGGTCGCCGCGCGCGCACCAGTGTTTCCCATGGCAATTCGTGCCTACCGGCAGATGGTGGCCGAGGGGGACAACGACGGTGCCGACGGGCTGGTCGCGTGGCTCGGCGGCCAACCGCACGTCGCGGCGTCGGTCAAGCGCCGCGCCGGCATCAAGGGCGACCTCGATCATTTCCTGGCACTCGGCTTCCTACGCGGACTACTCGCGGTACTTGCCGACGCCGGCAACGCCGGTCTGCTGCTGGTGCTCGACGAGGTCGAGACGTTGCAGCGGGTGCGCTCCGACGCCCGCGCCAAAGCACTCAACGCGCTGCGCCAGTTGATCGACGAGATCCACGACGGGCATTTCCCGGGCCTGTATCTGCTGATCACCGGCACACCGGCGTTCTTCGAGGGTCGGCAGGGCATCCAGTTGCTGCCGCCGCTCGCCGACCGCCTGCACACCGACTTCTCCCGCGACCCGCGCTTCGACAACCCGCGCGCCCCGCAACTCAGGCTGACCGGCTTCGACCTGGATCGGCTCGTCGAGCTCGGTGGACGGGTGCGGGATCTGTTCTGTAGCGGAATCGACTCCGCCGAACGTGTGCGGGCGACCGCAGACGACGAGTTCCTCCGCCGCTTCGCCGGTGCGGTCGCCGGCAGTCTCGGCGGTCGCGTCGGGATCGCGCCGAGGTTGTTTCTGCGCAAACTCGTCGACGTCCTCGACGTGATCGAGTTGCACCCGGACTTCGACCCGTACACCGATTACGAGATCAAGATCGGGGCATCCGAGTTGTCAGAGGCCGAGCGGGAGGTCGTGTCGGCGGACGATGTGGAGCTGGACCTGTGAGCTGCCTCGAGATTCCGAGCAGCCCGCGCGCGTTGAGTGACGACACACTCCGCCTGGCGCGGCTCGAACAGGCGAAGAAGGCACCATCGGTTCTGGAACTGAACCGGCTGATCTGGCGCATCAGCAACCGGGAAGAAAGCCTCGACCGCCTTCCGTACCTCGATCCGACCTACGGCGGTGTCGACGCGGACGTCATTCTGTTGCTCAAGGCACCCCAAGCCGACGCAGATCCGAGACGAGGAGCGGGTCGGTTGATCTCGCTCGACAACGACGACGAAGTGGCCGCGACACTGTTCGAGATGTTCCGCGAACTCGGGATCGAGAGGCGTCGGTGTGTTGCGTGGAATATCTGCCCGTTCGAGATCCGCAAGTTCAATCCCGACGACGCCGAGCTGGCGAAAGGGAAGAAGTACTTCCGGTCCTTCACCGAACTGATCCATTGCCCGCAAACCGTTCTGGTGCTGGGCAGCAAAGTTGGGGACGGGTGGAAGAAGCATTCGTTCGATGATGTAGTGCCTGGTGCGCACGTGGTCTTCGGCCCATCGCCGTCCCCTCCGGGAATCAACCGGCCCGGCGCTCGAGACGAACTCCGTGCTGCCCTGGTCGGAGCATTCGGTTGAAACGTCCGGTCACGGTGTGGCGGCAGGTGCGCGGCGATCGCCGTCGCGGATCTACTTGCGGCTGCGGACGACGGGCCGATGAACGAGTGGGTGTCTGGGTGCGACGGGCTATGCGTTCGCCAATCGCTGGACGGCTAGCTGGTTAAGAGAGACGTGACGTTCTGCAGCTTCGATTGCGAGACGTCGATGCAGCTCGGGGGAGGTGCGAACGTAGATCGTACCGCTGTAGGAACGTTCGGCGAAGGGTTGCGGCACGGTTTCGCCGTTGGTGATCATATCGCCGATCACACTCTCGACGAGACGGACAAGGCCGGCCAATGCTTCGCTCTGATCGCTTTCGAGCCACGACAATCCCGGGAACTCCAGCACGGTGGCCACGTACTCGTCGTCGTCCGGCGACCACTGAACTCGGTAGCTGTAGTGACGTGCGTCCGGTCGGCTCATGACTCCTCTTCCATCTTCTCGATCGCTGCCAACACCTGTTTGACCTGGTACGGCTTGGCCTCCCCGTTCTTGCCGCGCTGGATGTTCACGCGTGGATCGCCCGGCCACGGTGTTCGAAACACGGCGTGACTACCCCCATCGTGGCGAGGTGGCCCGAAGACTTCCACACACAACCGATGCAGATCCTCGTAGCGGACGTTCCGGGGATTTTGGGCGATCCTCGATCGAAGCTTCTCTGCTTTCGACACCTCTCAATGCTAGCGTATGCGCTAGCGCCACGCGGGAGTGAAGTTGCTGTTGACAGTCCTGACGCGAATGATCGACGAGTGTCCCCGAACCCGCATGTGATCGAGCGATTCGATTCATGACCGACAGCGCATTCACCCTCCTCCATCCCGGCGTGCAGTACCACCTCGTCAACACACTGCGTTGGGACGGCCTTCGCCCCACTCAAGCCGTCGCCGTCGAACCGATCCTCGCGGGCGAGGACGCCCTCGTCCTCGCCCCGACCGCGGGAGGCAAGACCGAGGCGGCGGCTTTCCCTCTGCTCTCGGCGATGGCCGAGCACGATTGGCAGGGCACGTCGGTGCTCTACGTGTGCCCGCTGCGGGCACTGCTCAACAACCTCCAACCACGCATGCACACTTACGCCCAGTGGCTCGGCCGCACCGCCGCCGTGTGGCACGGCGACGTCGGCCAGTCCGCGCGGCAGCGGATCCTGCGGGACCGCCCCGACATCCTGCTCACCACTCCCGAATCGCTCGAAGCGATGCTTGTGTCCACCAAAGTCGACCCTCGGGTGCTGTTCGCGGGGTTGCGTGCCGTCGTCGTCGACGAGGTCCACGCGTTCGCCGGCGACGACCGGGGCTGGCACCTCCTTGCTGTACTGGAACGGCTCGCGCGTATCGCCGGCCGTCCCCTGCAACGGATCGGGCTGTCGGCGACGGTGGGCAATCCCGACGAGCTACTGCGGTGGTTGCAGGGTGGGACTCCGGGACGTCCTTGTCGAGTTGTCGACCCCGCGGTTCCCTCTGTGTCGACGCCACCCGAGATCACCGTCGACTACGTCGGCTCGATCGACAACGCCGCCAAAGTCATCGCTGCCCTGCACCAGGGCGAGAAACGCTTGGTGTTCGTCGACTCGCGACGCCGCGCCGAAGAACTCGGTGCGGCTCTGCGCGAACGGGGAGTGACCACCTTCTTGTCGCACTCGTCGCTTTCGGCTGCCGAGCGGCGCCAATCCGAAGTGGCATTCGCCGAGGCGCGGGATACGGTGATCGTCGCGACATCCACCCTCGAACTCGGAATCGACGTCGGCGACCTCGACCGCGTCATCCAGATCGGTTCGCCACGCACCGTCGCATCGTTCCTCCAGCGTCTCGGCCGCACCGGCCGCCGCCCCGGCACCACCCGCAACTGTCTGTTTCTCGGCGTCGACGACGAACAGGTACTGCTCACCCTGGGCATGCTCGAATGCTGGTCGCGCGGATGGGTGGAGCCGATTGTCGCACCCCCGTCCCCGCGGCATATTGCTGCGCAGCAGATGCTGGCGCTGTGCCTGCAGGAACACCGACTCGGGGAGAAGAGTTGGCGGCAGTGGTGGGGTTCTCTGCCCATCTTCGACGAGCACGCCGACGAGATCATGGCGTTCCTCTGCGCGCAGGGCTTCTTCGAGCGCGACGGGAGCTTCCTGCACATCGGACCCGAGGCCGAGCGCCGATTCGGACGGCGATACTTCTCCGACCTGACGGCCGTCTTCAGCGCCCCGCCCGAATTCGCCGTGCTGGCCGGACGCAATGAAGTCGGCACCGTGGGCACCGATCTGCTGGTCGAAGAGGTCGATGGCCCCCGCGTACTGTTGCTCGGTGGTCGCTCGTGGATGGTGACTCATATCGATTGGCAACGGCGCCGGTGTTTCGTGGAACCCGTGGATGGCGGCGGGAAGGCCAAGTGGTCCGGTACAGGCGGCGGGGTGTCCTACGACATCACACAGGGCATGCGCGCAGCGCTGCTCGGCGCCGTACCTGCAGGAGTTACCCTGACCCGACGCGCGGATACGGTGCTTACGGAACTACGGCAGGGCTACGCCGACAGCGTCGATCCGGATGCCTCCGTGCTCACGATGCCGTCGGAAGGCTCGGGACGGTGGTGGACCTGGGCCGGCACCGCCGCCAACCGCACTCTACAAGCATCGCTTCCGGCGCTGGTCGATCCCCGTCAGCGGGTCGACGAGAAGTCGTTGCGTCTCCTTCCGAACATCGCGCCGGCCGATGTGAGTGCGGCCCTGGCCGATCCTCGTTGGACCCTCCCGCACGTCGCGCAGAGCGCCGTGGCCGGACTGAAGTTCTCCGCCGCGCTGCCACCGGGACTTGCCGAGAGAACCCTGGCGGTGAGGCTCGCGGACGAACCGCATGCCCGAGTTGTCGTTGCGACGCGTCGGCGGATCCATCGGACCGCCCACGACGAATAAGCACCCGTCCGAGTCATGCACTACTCGCATACAGCGTCCGGTGAGTGCGGTCGTGGGCAGCGCGAGGATCAGCCCGCCTGCGAGCGCTCGGCACCCCGATGGGTGCTTCCGGCCACTCGAATCCGATGCGGCGGCACGGGCAGCGAACTGCTCTGCCGAGTTCGTCGTCAGGCCGCCAGCCGTACTCGTCGCAGTTGCCGCAGGTGGGTGGAAGTTTCGGCCGCGGCGGACGCAGTTCCTGCCAGGTCGGGATCCACGCTGCCGCCGAGCGGGCGGGATCTTGTGGTCGATGGCGTTCGAGTGCCGCGCGCACGAGCGCGTCGATGCCGTGGACGTCGACCGCGTGCGCGATCATCGAGGCCTTCTCCGCGGTGAGGGTGTCGAACCGGGCGGTGAGACCGGCCCGGCGGCACGCCACGGCCAGTTTCTC
>NZ_WVTE01000065.1:0-66703 GCF_009939605.1 Rhodococcus sp. YH1
CGTAGATGGTGGTGTTGTACTGATCGTGGGAGCGCAGGGTCTGCAGGATCAGCCGGCCCTCGGGCACCGGTACCCAGTCGAGGTCGTTGACGACGAAGTTCGCCTTTCCGGTGGCGGTGTGGAAGCGGCGCTCGTCGCGGGGTGGGTGCGGCAGGACGAACCCGTCCGGTCGGCGGACCCGGGTGTTGAAGTCGTCGAACCCGGGCACGACGCGGGCGATGGCGTCGCGGATGGCGTCGTAGTCGTCGGCGAACGCGCGCCACGGCACCGGGTGATCCGGTCCGAACAATGCCTGCGCGAGCTCGCAGACGATGGCGACCTCGCTGCGCAACTGTTCGCCGGCCGGCGTCAGGCCACCGCGGGAAAGATGCACCACCGACATCGAATCCTCCACCGACACCAGTTGTTTGCGGCCGTTGCGGACGTCCTTGTCGGTGCGGCCGAGCGAGGGCAGGATGATCCCGGTGCGCCCGTGCACGAGGTGGCTGCGGTTGAGTTTGGTCGAGATCTGCACCGTCAGCGCGCAGTTGCGCAGCGCGGCGGCGGTCACATCGGTGTCCGGGGTCGCGGAGAGGAAGTTGCCACCCATCGCCATGAACACGTGCGCGTCGCCGTCGCGCATGGCGCGGATCGAATCGACCGCGTCGAGGCCGTGCCTGCGGGGACTACGGATGCCGAACTCGTCGTCCAGAGCCTGCAGGAAGGACTCGGGCATCTTCTCCCAGATCCCCATCGTCCGGTCGCCTTGGACGTTGGAGTGCCCGCGCACCGGGCACACCCCCGCTCCGGGTTTGCCGATCATCCCCCGCATGAGCAACAAGGCCACGGCGTCCTCGATGGTGGCCACACCGTGGGTCTGCTGGGTCAGGCCCATCGCCCAGCACACGATGGTGGCGTTCGAGGCGATCAGGGCGCGGGCGGTCTGTTCGATCTGCTCGCGCGTCAGGCCGGTCGCCTCGAGCACCGTGGCGAGGTCGACGGCCCGGATGTGCTCGGCCCACTGCTCGAACCCGGCACACCGGCTGTCGAGGAACTCGCGGTCGAGCACGGTGCCCGGCCGACGGTCCTCCTCCTCGAGCAGCAGCTTGGCCAGGCCTTGGAACAGGGCCTGATCCCCGCCGATGCGGATCTGCAGGAACTCGTCCGCGATCTGTGCGCCGTCACCGAGCACGCCGTTCACCTTCTGCGGGTCCTTGAACCGCAGCAACCCGGCCTCGGGCAGGGGGTTGATCGCGATCACCGTGGCGCCGTTGGCCTTGGCCTTCTCGAGCACGGAGAGCATGCGGGGATGGTTGGTGCCGGGATTCTGGCCGGCGATGAGGATCAGGTCGGCGTCTTCGAGGTCGGTGACCGACACCGAGCCCTTGCCGATGCCGATGGTCTCGGTCAGGGCGGTGCCGGAGGATTCGTGGCACATGTTCGAACAGTCCGGCATGTTGTTGGTGCCGAAGGACCGGATCATCAGCTGGTAGACGAATGCCGCCTCGTTGGAGGTGCGGCCGGAGGTGTAGAAGATCGCCTCGTCCGGGCTCGGCAGGGCACGCAGGTGCTCGGCGATCACCGCATAGGCTTCGTCCCAGCCGATCGGCTCGTAGTGCGCCCCGCCCGGTCGGATGATCATCGGATGCGTCAGCCGGCCCTGCTGCCCGAGCCAGAAGTCCGTCTGCGCGAGCAACTCCGGAATCGAATGGGCGGCGAAGAACTCCGGGCCGACTTTCCGGGTGGTGGCCTCCTCGGCGACGGCCTTGGCGCCGTTCTCGCAGAACTCCGCGGCCTTGCGATGCCCCGGGGTCTCCGGCCAGGCGCACCCCGGGCAGTCGAAGCCGTGCCGCTGGTTCAGCCGGGCCAGGGTGCGGGCGGTGCGAAGCGGGCCCATCTGCTCGAGACCACGACGCAGCGACACCAGCACCGCGGGCACCCCGGCCGCGTAGGACTTGGGGTCGGTGATCTGGATGTCGTTCTCGTCGAAGACGTGCCGGTCCGTGGTGTTCGTCATGCGCTGTGTCGCACCCATCGATCGGTCGACGAGAACGCCTCGCCGAGAAGGAAACTGTCGCCGTGGCCGGGGTGAACTCGGGTGTCGGCCGGTAACGCCGACAGTGGCCCGGGCGCCGTGCTCGGCGTCGGGGTGTGTCCGGGCGCTTCACACCCGTGCCGGAGGACGTCGCCGGTGAACACCACGCCCAGGTGCGGAAGATGCAACGACACCGACCCGGGCGTGGCGACCGGAGTGTGCAGCACCCGGATCTCCTCACCGGCGACGGCGATGCGCTGCCCGTCGTCGAGTCGCCAATAGCGACGCTGCCCGTGCGCCGCCTGCCACAACGAGTGGTCGGCCGGATGCAGCAGGATCGGAGCACACAGTCCCACGCCCACGTCGACCGCGGCCGAGACGTGGGCCCGGCCACCCTGGGTGCAGATCACCGCGGTGACACATCGGTCACCGACCGCGTCGGCGATGTCGGTGGCTCGACCACCCGCATCGACGACCACCACGTCCCGGTCGTCGCCGACCAGCCAGACGTTCGTTTCTCCGGGATCGGCGAAGAACGGCCCCGGGGGCCGTGCTCGTCGAACGCAGACGCGGTCGATCCGAAAACCCTCACTCACGTCAGGCTCGTACCGTCGGTCGGCTCACTGCACGTGTCCCCGACCCGAATACCTCTGGGCGTGAGCCTGCACCACAGGAACGCGCACCGCGGTAGGCCTTCCAATCGCACACGTGGTCCCTCGCATCTTCATCGAACACAGCTGGTCCTGCCCGACCGTCAACGGTCGTTGCCGGATCCACCGTAAAGTCCGCCGACTTGCCGACGAACTGGCCGAACGATCAGATCGGCCTGTCCCGATGGGCAGTGCGCCCAGGCCCTCGCGCTCCCCACCGCCAGTGAATTTCTGCGGGTGGCGCCTAGAATCGGAAGCAATCCGAGGTGGCGTCATGATCAAGTCCGCAGAGCACCGGCCGGCAGAACCGGCTCCCGGGAGTGCCGTGGTGCACCTACTGCCGTGCCGGACTCGGTCCGAAGACCGGGTGCACGGTGTCCGGTGACGCCGCCGAACGTCCCGCTGATCCGCCTCCGAGGGAGCTTGCGGACGAGTTGAGCGCGGCCGGTTTCGTCGAGCCGCGGGTGGCAGGGCAGGGAGGTTTCGGCATCGTCTACCGCTGTCGTCAGCCCGCCCTCGACCGGGTGGTCGCGGTCAAGGTGATGAGCCCCAGTCCGGACGAGACCGACCGGGTGCGGTTTCTGCGCGAGCAGCAGGCGATGGGCCGGCTGTCGGGGCATCCGAACATCGTGCACGTGCTCGAGGCCGGCGTCACCCGTACCGGGCGTCCCTACATCGTGATGCCGTTCCACCGCCGGGACTCCCTCGAGGCCTGGATCAACCGGCGCGGGGCCCGCACGGTTGCCGAAGTTCTCGACATCGGCATCAAGGTGGCCGGGGCGCTCGAGACGGCACACCGGGCGGGTGTCCTGCACCGCGACGTCAAACCGGCGAACATCCTGATCTCCGAGTACGGCGAACCGCAACTGACCGATTTCGGGATCGCCCGGCTGTCGGATCGGCAGGACACCACGCGAGGCTTGGTGGTGGGCTCTCCCGCCTACACCGCGCCGGAGCTGCTGCACGGGCAGTCTCCGTCGGTCGCCTCGGACGTCTACGGACTCGGCGCCACCTTGTTCACCGCGCTGGCCGGCCGGCCGGCCTACACGCGGCGCCGCGGGGAGGAACTGGTGGCGCAGCTGCTGCGGATCAGCACCGAACCGATCCCGGATCTGCGCGAGCGGGATGTTCCGGAGGGTGTGTGTGCGGTGATCGAGCAGGCGATGGCCCGTGAGCCCGCCCACCGCTTCGGCACGGCGGCGGGGTTGGGGGAGGCGCTGCGCAGCGCCGGGGCGGACCTCGGTTACACCGTTGCCGACCTGCCGTTGCCGTTGGTCTGGGACGAGGAGAGCCCACCGCAGCCGGAAAGTCGCGAATCCCCCGCGACCGCGGCGTATCTGCGCCTCGACCCTTCGGCCGGTGCGTCCGTGCCTGCTCGCCCGCCCGCCGTGGCGACCAAGTACCGCCCCCCGGTCGCGGCTCACGCGATGGTGCAGCGCACCCGGCTGCTCGACCGGCTCAGTACCGCGACCCGGGCACGGCTGATCTTGATCCACGGCCCGGCCGGATACGGCAAGACCACCGTGGCCACCCAGTACGTGCGGATGCTCGAGCACGACGGCGGCAAGACCGCTTGGTTGTCGATCGACGAAGACGACAACACCCCCGCCTGGTTTCTCGCGCATCTCGTCGATGCGGTCACGGTGACCCTGCCCCGGCTGGGCAGAGAGCTGACCCGTGTCCTGGAGGCACACGGGGAGGGTGCCGAGCGGTTCGTGCTGACCACCCTCATCAACCGGACACACGCGGGCGGGCAGCACATCGCGGTGGTCCTCGACGACTGGCACCGGGTGACCAACCCCGCCAGCCGGGCCATCGCCCGGTTCCTGCTCGAGCAAGGGTGCCACCACCTGCAGCTGGTCGTCACCAGCCGGGCCCGGCAGGGTCTGCCGCTGAGCGGCCTGCGCGTGCACAACGAGCTGATCGAGATCGACGCCGCCGCACTGCGCTTCGACGTCGACGAGTCCCGCCAGCTGCTCACCGGTACCACCGGATTGACCATGGAGGACAAGGACGTTGCCGAGCTCGAGGAAACAACCGACGGGTGGGCGGCGGCCCTGCAGCTGGCCTCGCTGGCAATACGCGAACACCATGACCCCCGGACGGTCATCCGCCAGCTGTCGGGCCGACATCGCGCTCTCGGCGAGTACCTCGCCGAGAACGTCCTCGACAGCCTCGAACCGGACCTGCTCGACTTCCTGCTGGCCACCGCGGTCAGCGAACGCACGTGCGCAGCCCTGGCCACCGCCCTGACCGGCCGCCGGGACGCCCAGGCCGTGCTCGAAGACATCGAAGAACGGGACCTGTTCCTCACCCGGCTCGACGAGGAGGGACAGTGGTTCCGCTACCACCACCTGTTCACCGACTATCTACGCCGCCGGCTCGAACGAGGCGACCCGGAACGCCTGCACGAGCTGCACCGGACCGCGGCCCGATGGTTCGCCGATCAACACCTGTTGAGCGCGGCGGTCGATCATTTCCACGCCGCCGGCGACGACGACGCGGCGATCGACGTGGTCGAGCGGGAAGCAATCCCACTGCTCGAACAATCCCGGATGAACACTCTGCTCGGGTTGGAGACCAAGCTACCGACGACCGCCGGCGCGATGCGGCCACGCCTGCAGCTGGCGGTGGCCTGGGCACACGCACTGCTGCACCACCGCGCTGCGGCCAACGACGCCCTCAGCCGCCTCGAGGCAGTGCTGCCGACCGTGCCCGGCGACGAAGAGGCTGACGCCCGAGCCGAGGCCGATCTCATCCGGGCCACCATCACCGTCTTCGACGACCGTCTCGACCACCTCGACGAGGCACTCGAGGCGTGTATCGCCCGCGCCGACAGACTCCGCCCGTGGATTCTGTGCGGTGTCGCGGATGTGGCCTCGTTCCGCGAGATCCAGCGGTTCGACTTCGACGAGGCCCGGCGCTGGCAGCAATGGGCACGCCCGCATCACCGCCGCGCCTCCGGGCCGTTCAGTGTCATCTACGGCTATTGCCTCGATGCAGTGGCCGCACGGGAACAACTCGATCTCGACGGCGCCGAGACGAGCCTGCGCCACGCCATGCACCTGGCCACCGCTTCCGACGAAGACAATTCCTACAGCTCCCGGCTCACCGGTGCCCTCCTCGGGGAATTGCTGTACGAACAGGGAAACCTCGCCGAGGCCGAAGGCCTGCTCGACGAGAGCTACAGCCTCGGCGCCGAAGGCGGAACCGTCGAGTTCATGCTCGCCACGTACGTCATCGGCGCTCGCCTGAAGCATCGCCTGGGGCAGCACGAACAGGCCGCCGAGCGACTGGCTGAAGGGGAACGGCTGGCGCTGTCACTGCAACTGCCCCGCCTGGCGGTGTACATCACCAACGAGCGTATCCGGACGGGCATCGGGATATCGCAGGTCTCCCCGGACACCTTTCCTCCCGGGCTTCCGAGCGACGTTCCTGACGGGATCGCCCAGGTCACGGCCGAGACCACGGAAGAGGCGGCAATCCGGCTGCTGCTCGCCGCCGGCTCCGACAGTGACCGGACACACGCGTGCCGGCGCGCCCGAATCCTCACCGAGTCGATCAGCGCCACCGACCGGCCCAGAGCATCCCTCTATGCCCGCTCGTTGCTGACCGAGTGCCTTGTCACGGTCGGCTCACTCCCGGAAGCGGAACGGGTGTTACTGCCCGTCCTCGAGCAGTGTGCACGGTCGGGTTTGGTTCAGCCGGTGCTCGATACCGGACCCGCTGTGCGAGAACTCGTTCGGCGGGTCGGTTCGGAACGACACGGCCGCAGCATCAGCCCCGCCCTCGCCCACTTCCTCGATCGGCTGCACACAGCACCACAGCCGTCCGCGGCGTCGGAGAACACGTGAGTCCTCCCACCCCGGGGAACGCCGAATCGAGCGCATCGCGACACCGCGATTGCTGCCCCGACGGCCCGCTCGGGCTAGCCGATCTCGTAGAACGGAGGCGCGTAGCGGAACACCCCGCGCAGCTGCGGCCGATGGGCGGTGAGCGCGCGGGCCTGCAGGTGTGACGCCCATTCGGGCACGTCGGGTTCGACACCGAGCTCGGCGGCCGGGACGAACCCGAAACGGGGGTAGTAGCCCAGGTGCCCGAGCAGCACCACGAGCGGTTCGTCGAGGGCGTCCGCCGCGCCGAGCACCGCGTGCATCAGAGCGCCCCCGACGCCGGCGCGCTGCAACTCCGGAAGCACCCCGATCGGCCCGAGGGCCAGCGCCGGCTCGCCGTCGACCGTGCCGCGGGTGACGCACACGTGCCCGACGACCGTGCCCTCGGCGTCCGTTGCGACCAGTGACAGCCGGGGCAGCCACGCCGGGCCGGCGCGCAGCGCCTCGACCAGGCCGGGCTCGACCGGCTCCGCGCCGGTTGGGGTGAGCGGCGCGAATGCGGCGCGGTGCACGTCGCCGATCGCGGGGACGTCGGCGGGAAGTTCTCGTCGGATGAACACGAGAGCAGTGTGGACACCGGCGTCGGGCCGGGCAACGGAATATCGCTGTGGAAAGCTGACGGGTATGCCGGAGACCACCCTCCCCCGTGCCCGGGTCGCCGCGATGGTCGACCACACCCTGCTCAAGCCCGAGGCGTCGGGGGCCGACGTGCGCGCGCTCGTCGACGAGGCCCGCGAGCTCGGCGTCTGGTCGGTGTGCGTGTCGCCGTCGATGCTGCCGCTGCGGGCGGACGGACTCGTCGTCGCCACCGTGGCGGGCTTCCCGTCGGGCAAGCACCATTCGCTGATCAAGGGCGCCGAGGCCCGGCTCGCCGTGGATCAGGGCGCCGCCGAGATCGACATGGTGATCGACATCGGCGCGGCCGTCGCCGGGGACTTCAACGCCGTGCTCGCCGACATCCTCACCGTCCGGGAGGCGATCGGGTTCGAGCCCGTGCTCAAGGTGATCATCGAGTCCGCGGCGCTGTCGGACGAGGCGATCGTCGAGGTATGCCGGTCCGCCGAGCGGGCCGGCGCGAACTTCGTCAAGACGTCCACCGGGTTCCATCCCGCCGGGGGTGCGTCGGTGCACGCGGTGCGGCTGATGGCCGAGACGGTGGGCGGCCGGCTCGGCGTCAAGGCCAGCGGCGGCATCCGCACGGCCGAGGCGGCGCTGGCCATGATCGAGGCCGGCGCCACCCGGCTCGGCCTGTCCGGCACCCGCGCGGTGCTCGACGACCTGCCGGAGTGAGCACCGGGCCGCGGCCTCAGCGAGTATCGGGCCGCGGCCTCAGCAGTCGAGCTGGTTCTGCGACTGCTGTCCGGCCGGGGCCTCCGGCATCGTGTAGGCGCCGCCCTCGAGCGTCACCGCGATCCCGGAGTCGGTGACCGACACCGCCGTCGCCTGCATGTCCAGCGGGTACTGCTGCAGGCTCTCGGTGAGGATCTGGACGATGCCGTCGACCAGTGCCGTGGGCAACCCGATGCCGAACAGCGACGCGTCCACCGTCTCGACGGCGATCGCCCCGTTCCGGGCCTCCGGCCGCACGGTCAGCTCCGCCAGGTCCGCGCCGCCCACGGTGAAGCGGAGGGTGCCGGCGTTCGCGTCCGGGGTGACGTCGGTGATCAGCGAGCCGAGCGGCAGGGTCTGCACCGTCGCGAGGATGCCCGACGACGGCCACACCACGTCGGCGCTCGAGCTGCCGATGGTCCCGGCCCCGGCGGCGCTCTCCCGCAGATCCACGTCGCGGACCACGGCGTGCACCTGCATCTCCTGGGCGGGGCCGAACGCCGTGTCGTCGCTGTCGAGCGTGACGGACGAGACCTGCTTGTCCACGAGCGAGAGCAGCACCGGCTTCCACCCGAGATCCACGTCGACGTTCGTGCCGAGTTCGCTCTCGAACGACTGCGCGAGGCAGTTGGTGGCACGGTTGCGGACGTACACCTCGGCGCCGACGAGCACCGCGACCAGCGCGACGGCGAGGGCGATGCCGATGGTGGCGAAGGGGATGCGCTTCCGGTTCGTCATGGCTCCGGATTGTTCCGAAGAACTCTGAGGAAGGTCTGTGAAGATGCGGCCCCACTACCAGAAAGTGTGAGGTGGGACACAGTTGTTCGGGTACTGTGGCGGCATGACGGGCTGGACGGAACCTGAACACGACGCCTCCGGCCGGGTGGATCCGGACGAGGCCCTGCGACATACCGCGCTCGCGCAGGCGGGCTTCTTCACCGCGCGCCAGGCCATTGCCCACGGCATCGCCACGATCGACTTCGTCGGCCGGATCGCGGCCGGGCACTGGGTCCGGATCGAATCGGACCTGTTCCGGCTCGGGGACAGCCCGCACACGAAGTTCGACGAGTTCGCGCAGTGGTGCGCCTGGTACGAGGGCGCGGCGGTGGTCTCGCACCAGAGCGCCGCCGACCTGCACGGCATGGGGCACCTGCAACCCCGCTTCCTGCACCTGTCGACGGCCGACCAGCGAACCGTGCCGAGCAACCGGCTCGCCCTGCACCACCGGCAGCTGCGCGCACAGGACTGCGAGCAGGTCGGGTGCTTCCGCATCACCACCCCCGCGCGGACCGCCGTCGACCTCGCCGCGGGTGGGGTCTCCCAGGAGGTCCTCGACGAACTCGTCGGCGACGCCATCGCCATCGGGCGGGTGACCTCGGCGCAGCTGCACGCCGCGGTCGCCGATCAGCCCGCGGCCGTCGCGGACCGCATCGAGCTGGCACTGCTCGCGGCCGGCTGAGCCTGCGCCGGGGCGACGAAGTCCCACGGCACGGTCAGCACGCAGTCCCGCAGCCGCCGGCGTTTCGATGCCGCCGGCACGCCCTGGGCGCGCAACAGGTCCAGCGTCGCGCGCCAGCGCACGCGCGGTCCGAACGCCGCGTGCGGTGCCGCCGACGCCCAGGCCCGATCCGCCGCCTGCAGCAACTCGTGGATCCGTTCCCCCGGCACGTTGCGGTGGATCAGCGCCTTCGGCAGACGCTCGGCCAGGTCCGACGGGGTGTCCGAGTGGAACGGGCTCCACGCCAGCGTGAGCGTGCGCGGGCCGTGCTCGTCGAGCAGCACCCACGCGCACCGCCGGCCCAGTTCGTCGCACGTGCCGTCGAGCAGCAACCCGCCGGGCGCGAGCCCGGACCGCAGCCGATCCCACGCCGGCGCCACCGCCTCCTCCGGGTACTGGCGCAGCACGTTGAACGCGCGGATCAGCACCGGCCGGAGCCCGGCCAGCTCGAAGCCCCCGCGGGCGAACTCCACGCCGTCCCGCCCCGGCACCACCCGGTCGGGATCGATCTCGAGACCCACCACCCGCAGGCGGCGACGCACCGTGCGCAGCCGCGCGGCCAGCTCGAGGGTGGTCACCGGCATCGCGCCGTAGCCGAGGTCGACGACGAGCGCGTCGTCCCGGGAGTGCAGGACGCGGGCGACGTCGGGGTGGTGCATCAGCCAGCGGTCGCTGCGGCGCAGGCGGTTGATGCCCGTGGTGCCGCGGGTGACGACACCTTCCGGGCGCGGGGCGCGCACGGGGGACTATCCGAACCGGCGCGCGAGCCAGCCGGCGGTGATCTCCGCCTCGGTGCGGAACAGGTCGACGAGGTTGACGAGCATGAGCTGCTCGAGCTTGCCGCCGATGAACGGCAGGAAGACCTTGGCCTCCGAGGTGGTGCGCAGGGTGCTGCCGCCGTCCGAGGCGAACAGTTCCATCGTGCCGGTGAGGCTGCCGGGACCCGCGGGGACCGAGGCCTGGTAGCTGCCGGTGATGGTGTCGCCGAAGGGGGTGTACGTCTCCTTACGGGTGATGACCATGTCCTTCTTCATCACCGTCTGGGCGATCTCGGGCAGTTCCGTGCGCGGCAGGACGTGGTGCAGTACCAGGTCGATGCCGTCGTCCGACACCTCGAACTCCGCGAGGTGGTTCTCGGAGTACTTGCGCATCTCGACGATGCGCGCCTCCCAGTGCGCGCGGTCCGAGAGCGCCTCGTACACCTGCTCCGGGCTGTACGGATAGCGGGCGGAGTAGTCGATTCGCCGGGCCATGACATGCGAGGTTACCGGTTCGTTACCGAACGACGGAAATCGTCACCGTCCCGCAACGGCCTCGTCAGTGCGGCTCGGACAGCCACTTCGCGGTGAAGGTGCGCTCCACGTCGAACAGTTCGACGATCTGCTCGACGATGATGCCCTCGATCTTGCCGCCGAGGAACGGGATCCGCACCTCGGCCTCGCCGTCGATCTCGACGATGGTGCCCGCGCCGTCCGGCGCCATCGTGGAGGTGCCGTCCACCTTCCCCGGCAGCCCGTCCACGTGCGCGGAGAAGCGGCCCGTCGCGCGGTCCCCGGTCACCGGTTGCCACGACTCGTGCCGATGGATGACCAGGTCGCCGGGATGGAAGTTGGTGACGAAGCTCGGCAGGTGCTCGGCCGGGATGGACTGGGTCATGTGCAGGTCGATCGTCCCGTCACCGGTGCGCACGTCCTCGAGCGTCGCGCCCGGCCCGCCGATCTCCGCCAGGCGGCTCCGCCAGTAGTTCTCGTCGACGAGCGCCGCGTGCACCGTGGCGACGGGGAACGCGTAGTGCGAGTAATGGTCGATGCGGCTGCCCATGATCGGCACGCTACCGTTTGCGGGTGTCTGATCCGCGTATTGGGGCCCAACTCGTCGAGGCGGGCGCCGCCGTGTCCGAGGACGTGCCGCTGTCGACGCTGACCACGCTGCGGCTCGGCGGTCCGGCCCGGCTGCTCGCCGAGTGCACCACCACCGACACCCTCGTCGAGGTCGTCCGCCTGCTCGACGCGGCACGCGTCCCCACCCTCGTCCTGGCCGGCGGCTCCAACCTGGTGATCGGCGACGCCGGGTTCGACGGTGTGGTCGTGCGCATCGCGACCACCGGGATCGAGCCGGGGGAGGACACCGTGCGCGCCGAGGCCGGCGCCGGGTGGGACGACGTCGTCGCCCTGACCGTGAAGGCGGGCCTCGGCGGGCTCGAATGCCTGTCCGGCATCCCCGGCTCCACGGGTGCGACCCCGGTACAGAACGTCGGCGCCTACGGCGTCGAGGTCGGGTCGATCCTGAGGGCCGTGCGGCTGCTCGACCGCACCAGCGGCGACGTCCGGTGGATCGGCCCCGAGGACCTCGGGCTCGGGTACCGCACCAGTGTCCTCAAGCACTCCGACGACGCCCTGGTCCTCGAGGTCGACCTGGCCGTGCGGCCGGACGGGGCCAGCGCCCCCATCGGCTACCGGGAGCTGGCGTCGGCCCTGCACGCCGAGGAGGGCGAGCGACGCCCGGCCGCGGAGGTCCGCGAGCAGGTGCTCGCCCTGCGCCGGGGCAAGGGCATGGTGCTCGACCCGGACGACCCCGACACCTGGAGCGCCGGATCGTTCTTCACCAACCCCGTGCTCGCCGAGGACGAGCTGCCCCGCGTGCTCGCGGCCGTCGAGGAACGCGTCGGGCCCGACGTGCGGATCCCGCGGTTCCCCGCCGGTGGCGGCACCAAGCTCTCCGCGGGATGGCTGATCGAGCGGGCCGGGTTCGGCAAGGGCTTCCCCGGCCCCGGCGCGCCGGTGCGGCTGTCCACCAAGCACACCCTCGCGCTCACCAACCGCGGCACCGCGACCACCGCCGATCTGGTGGCCCTCGCGCGGGAGGTGCGCGACGGCGTGCAGGACGCGTTCGGTGTGCGGCTCGAGCCGGAGCCGGTCACCGTGGGTTGCTTCATCTGAGAGCCGGTCTGCCGGACCTGCCGCCGCGCTGCGACGCGACCGCGCGGCGGGCGTACCCTCGTCGGAGTGCTCCACCTGGGTGAACGAAGTCGTCGGTTGTTGTGGTTCGGGCTGCTCGCACTCGTCGCGGTGCTCGCGGCGTGCTCGTCGGGCCCCGGCGGGAGTGCGGTTCCCACCGGCACCGCGCCCGTCGTGTCGATCGTCACCGACCCCGCCGACGGCGCCACCGACGTGAACCCCACCACCCCGATCCGCGTCTCGGTCACCGACGGCGAGCTCACCGAGGTCGCCCTCACGAACGTCGGAACGAGCACCGTCGTGCGTGGCGCCCTCGCCGCCGACCGCCGCAGCTACACCGTCGCCGAACCGCTCGGGTACGGCGCGACCTACCGCTGGTCCGGCACGGCCGTCGGCTCCGACGGCGAGGCAGTGGCCGTCCAGGGCAGCTTCGACACGGTCGACCCCGACCGGGTCGTCTCCGCGAACCTGAACATCGCCGACGCGCAGCCGGTCGGGATCGCCGCCCCGATCATCGTCCAGTTCGACGGCCCGATCACCGACAAGGCCGCCGTCGAGAAGGCCATGGTGGTCGGCACCGACCCGCCGACCGTCGGCAGCTGGGCGTGGCTGCCCGACGACAACGGCGGTGCCCGCGCGCACTGGCGCCCGCAGCAGTACTGGACGCCGGGCACGGCAGTGCACCTCGACGCGCGGCTCTACGGCCTCGACTACGGCGACGGCGCCTACGGGGCGGAGGACCTCACCCTCGACTTCACCGTCGGCCGGAGCCAGGTCGTCGTGGCCGACGCCACGTCGCACCGCATGCAGGTGGTGCGCGACGGAGTGACGATCATGGACATCCCGGTGAGCTACGGGCAGGGCAACGAAGCCCGCAACGTCACCCGCAGCGGCGTCCACGTGGTCACCGAGAAGCACGAGGACTTCCTGATGTCCAACCCGCCGTACTACGAGAACGTGCGGGAACGCTGGGCGGTGCGGATCTCCAACAACGGCGAGTTCATCCACGCCAACCCCGCGACCCTCGGCCAGCAGGGGGCGACCAACGTCACCAACGGCTGCATCAACCTCTCGCTCGGGGACGCCCAGGAGTACTTCGCGACGGCGATGTACGGCGACCCGGTCGAGGTGTCCGGAACGTCGATCGAGCTGTCCGCCGCGGACGGCGACCTGTACGACTGGGCGATCGACTGGCCCACCTGGCAGTCGATGTCCGCGCTGTAGGCAAGGCGCACTACCAGCGGTTGCGCACCTTCTCGGCGAATCCGAGAAGCTCGCGCACCTCGAGCCGGGCACCGTCGTCGAGCGTGACGTGGCCGGTGAACCGGCCGAAGACCTGATGCTGCGTCGAGCGCAGGACGAGGGCGTTCACGTCGGCGGCGCGGTCGAGGGCCGGCTCGAACCCCATCTCGAACCGGCCGTCGTTGCTCGAGAACCGCCACGGCGCGCCGTCGTAGGTGCCGTGAGGCAGATGGAACCGCACCCGGTCCAGCTTGTGCGCCACGCCGTCGAGCAGGAGCATGTTCTCGCTTCCGGCGGCGGTGTCGCCGAAGCCGTGACCGACGGTGAACCCGAAGGGACGCCCCTCGTGCCGTCCCGATGCGGACGCCCAGAACCAGGTGTTGTCGTAGGTCCACACGCCCCGGCCCCAGTCGAACACCCCGAACGCGGAGGCCGGGTCGAAGGTGTGCTCGCGGCCGCCGACCGTGATGGTGCCGGCGGCGGTGAGGCCGGGGATCTTCTGGTTGTAGTAGAACGCCCGCTCGTCGCCGGGGAACGGGATCGCGACGACCATCCGCTCGGCACCGGGCGGGGTGAGCACCACCTCGCCCGACAGGCCCTGCCCGCCCGCGAATCCGGGATGCCGGACGATCAGCCGCCGGGCGCCGCGCTCGTGCCGGAACTCGAGGCGCATTCCGCGCCGGTCGACCACCACATCGCCCGCGTCCGCGGAGGCGGGCAACCGCAGCCGTCCGAGCGGAAACGGGATCATCGCGTTCTCGGTGGTGTCCGCACGGCCGGCCAGGTCGAGCCAGCTCACGCCGAGCAGGCCCATGTAGCCGTTGTCGGCGACGGTCAGCGCGAGACCGAACGGGCCGTCGTCGCCGTCGGCGAGCACGCAGTAGTAGTCCCACTCCTTGATCCGCCACCGCGGTGCCGCGACCCGGGACCGGTCGTAGGCCCGGACCTCGGTGCCGGCCCAGCCGGCCTCGGCGAGACGGCCCCGCACGTCGAGCAACGGCCCCGGGGAGAGGCGGCGTTGCCCGGCGTCCCTCTCGATGCCCACCGGTTCCTACTCGGCGGTGCGGTGGAAGCGCATGGGGCCGGCCTGGTCGCGCGGCTGCACGATGATCTGGTCCAGGTTCACGTGCGGCGGGCGCGACGCGACGAAACCGACGATCTCCGCGATGTCCTCGGCCACCAGCGGCGTGATGCCCTCGTACACCTTGGCGGCGCGCTCGGCGTCCCCCTCGAACCGCACGAGGGAGAACTCGGTCTCCACCGCACCCGGCGCGATCTCGGTCAGGCGCACCGGCTTGCCGAGCAGCTCACCGCGCAGCGTGCGGTGCAGCACCGCCTGGGCGTGCTTGGCGGAGGTGTAGCCCGCGCCGTTGTCGTAGGCATGGAACGCCGCCACCGACGTGATCGTGACGATCAGGCCGTCGCCGGAGTCGACGAGCTTCGGCAGCAGGGCCTTCGTCATCCGCAGGGTGCCGAGGACGTTGGTCTCCCACATCCAGCGCCAGTCGTCGAGGTCCGCCTCGGCGACCGGAGCCATGCCCTTGGCGCCGCCCGCGTTGTTGACCAGCACGTCCACCCGGGGGAGCACCGTCGTGAAGGCGGTCACCGAGTCCTCGTCCGTGACGTCCAGCTCGAGGGCCGTGCCTCCGATCTCGTCCGCGAGCTTCTCGATCCGGTCGACGCGGCGAGCGCCGACGACGACGTGGAAGCCCTGGGCTGCGAGGGTTCGGGCGGTGGCCTCGCCGATGCCGGAGGAGGCACCGGTGACGACGGCCACGCGGGAATCGGGAGAAATCGTCATGCAGGCGATCCTAGGGTGCCCCGGATACGGTCGCGCGGGGGTCCGCGCGACCGCGGCGTCCGTCACGACGCGAGCGGCCGGGGCACCTCGACGACCGAGTAGGCGCTCGCGTCGCCGGCGACGGACCGGCTCGCCTCGCCGTGCACGCTCACCGGGACGTCCCCGGCGAGGGTGATGCGATTCAGGCGGCGGTGCAGGCCGTCGTAGTCGGCGACGGCGTAGTGCTGGGTGGCGCGGTTGTCCCACACCGCCACGTCCCCGGCGGCCCAGTTCCAGCGGGTGGTGTACTCCAGCCGGGTCTGGTGGTCCTGCAGCAGCCGGAACAGCGCCTGCGACTGCCGGCCGCTCAGCCCGACGAAGCCCTTGACGAAGTGGCCGAGCAGCAGCGACCGCTCCCCGGTCTCGGGGTGCACGCGCACCACCGGGTGCTCGGTCTCGAAATACTCGGACCGGAACTCGGCGCGGTACTCGGCGACCCGCTCGTCGGCGCCGTCGCGGAGGTGCTCCGCGCTCTCGGCGGCGTAGTCGTACAGGTTGGTGTGGGTGGCCCACAGGTTCTCCGCCAGGGTCTTCAGCGGGGTGGGCAGGCCCTCGTAGGCCGCCACCCCGGAAGCCCACGTGGTCGAACCGCCGTAGGCGGGCAGTTCCACCGCGCGCAGGATCGACGCCTTCGGGATGCGGTCGACGAACGAGACGTCGGTGTGCCAGCTGTTCGCCTTGCCGTAGTCGGAGTCGATCGGGAGCACGTGCGCCCCGCGCGAGGTGACCGTCGGGTGCGCGGTGGTCGGCGTGCCGAGCAACTCGGCGAACGCGTACTGCGACGCGTCGTCGAGGTGGTGCTGTTCCCGGAAGAAGATCACCTTGTGCTCGGCCAGGGCGCGCCGGATCGCTTCGACGGTGGCCTCGTCGAGATCGCCGCCGAGCCGCACGCCGTCGATGCGGGCCCCGATGTGCCCGCCCAGACGGACCACGGACACGTCGCGAGCGGAGGCGGTGCGGGTATCGAAATCCACGGACATGGAGGACCTTTCGTAGATCGAACGTTGGTGCCGTCGACCTCATCACCGGCGGCGGGCCGGCGTAAGGGTTTCCGTCACCGTGATCGGGACCGTTGCCGCCGCGTCGCCGTGCGGATTGGACACAGTGGCGCGCGGCGGCTAGGTTGCGGATATGCCAGCTCGCCGTCTCCGTGCTCCGCGGGTCACCTACGTGACCGCCGCGCTGGGCTCGCGGCTGCCGCTGGCGCGCGAACTGTGTTGTCGCTGACACCGCCCTTCGCGCCCCGCTTCGTTTCCCCCGGCCGTCGGCCGGTGGGTCTCTGCCTCACGATCGAGCGGATCGGCGCCTCCCTGCCACGCCCCGGGTCTGCGGACCCGATCTCGAGGAAGAGTCGCAGTGACTGCAGTAGCTACGTCAAATGTCCTGTCCACCAATGTTATTCGCCCGACATCCGGATCGGGCGTCCGTTCCCGTAGTGCCACCGCCCGGGTGCGATCGACGACGCGCGTGCAGATCGTGCCGCCCGAGCTGAAGATCGCCGACGGCACCGCCGCCGCGGTGTTCCGGGTCGCCGCGGCGCGCGGGCCGATCTGCCGCGACCAGGCGGCGACGGCGACGGGCGCGAGCATCGCCACCGTGAACCGGCAGGTCTCGGCGCTGCTCGCCGCGGGCCTGCTCCGGGAGCGGCCGGATCTGACCGCGTCCGGTGCCGTGGGCCGGCCCCGGGTGCCGTTCGAGACCGACCACGAGCGCTACCTGACCGTGGGCATCCACATCGGTGCGGCCGTCACCGGCATCGTCGCGAGCGATCTGCGCGGGCGTGTGATCGGCGCGGTGGAGATCCCCACTCCGCGCGGCGGCCAGGAGGCGGCGCTCGGGGCGATCACCAGCAGCGCCAGGGCCTTCGCGTCGCGCTGGCACCGGCGCACGCCGCTGTGGGCGGGCGTCGCGCTCGGCGGCCGCGTCGATTCGGCCACCGGAACCGTGGACCACCCGCGGCTCGGCTGGGAGGATGCGCCCGTCGGGGCCGTGGTGAGCCGGGGCCTGGGCCTGCCGGTTTCCGTCGCCGCGCACGTCGAGGCGATGGCCGCCTCCGAGTTGCTGCTCACCCCCGACCGCGACACCGCCGATGTCGAGGGCGCCACCCTGTACTTCTACGCTCGCGAAACCGTCGGTATCGCAATCGCATTCGACGGCCGGGTGCACACACCGCGCGGCGGCCCGGGCTCGGTGTCGCACCTGCCCACCGGATCGTCCGTGCCGTGCGCCTGCGGTGCCCGCGGATGCCTCGAGGCCACCGTCGCCGACCGTGCGGTGCTGACCCGGGCGCGGTCCGCCGGCCTGCTCGACGCGGGCGCCACGTCCGTCGCCGCGTTGTACGCGCTGGCCCGCAACGGTTCTCACGAGGCCCACGAGATCCTCGTGGAGCGGGCACAGGTGCTGGGGCGGTCCGTCGCGATGCTCCGGGACCTGTTCAACCCGGACCGGGTGATCCTCGGCGGCCAGGCGTTCACCGCGTACCCGGAGGCCGCACCGCACGTCGCGCGCGCGCTCGCGTCGCCGTCGGGCGCCGACGTCCGGGTCACCGGATTCGGCGACCGAGTGCAGGCGCACGCCGCGAGCGTGGTGTCCTTGAGTTCGCTGTACTCCGATCCGCTGGGCGCGATGCGCCGGGCGCTGGTCTGATACGCGCACGGAATGGGTATCCGCGCAGACGATTCGATTTCCTGCGCGGACGGCCGGGAGGTGCGCGGATTCGGGGCCGCCGGTCAGCCGCCGGTCAGGGGCGGGCCGTCCGTCGCGTCCGCCGGCGCACCCCGCCGGTCCAGTTCGGCCCGCGCGCGGGCCAGACCGCCGTGCTCGAGCGCCGCGAGGGGCGACTCGTCGGCCCAGACCAGCGTGCCGCGGTCGCGGACGGTCACGCTCAGCGAGCCCGCGAGGTGCTCGAGGGCGCCGGGCACGTTGCGGCGCTCGAGGGGCAGCGGAACCGGCAGGACGTGCGCGGCGCTCAGCGGGGCGGTCGCCTCGATCTCGACGGTCCACCGCGGCCCGCGCCCGAACAGCGACCACCGCTCGTCGGCGACGTGGGCCCGTACCGGGGAGACCACGGGGTTGCCCAGCCGGATGACGGGTCCGTCCGGCAGGGCGACCACCACCGCCGTCACCTCGGTCCGCAGCGGTCCGGCGTGGACCTGCCCACCGGCGAAGGCGACGCACGCGGCGGAGTCGGTGAAGCCGTGCGCCTGGCCCCACCACCACGACTCCGGGAATCCGCCTCGGCCCCAGTTCTTCTCCGCGTACACCTGGGCGCCGTCCAGGTTCCACGTCTCGCCCCCGAGCACGGCCTCGCCCTCGGCTCGCCCGTCGAGCAGCCACGGGTGCCAGTACTGGTTGAGCGCGGGGACCGCGTGGAAGACGCTGGATCCGCCGAACCGGCGGCGGGGCCACGGCCGGGGCGCCGTCACCCGCACATCGAGGCGTGCGTCGTCGCCGAGGTCCACGCGCAGCCGGTCGGGCTCCCCGCGGAACGCCGTGCCCGCCGACGCGCCGAGCCGCCGCGGGTCGGCGAACCCCTCCGGATGCGCCGTCGTACGCAGGAATCTGCCCGGGTGCGCCGCCAGGCCGAGGGTCGCCCACGACCCGTCGGCGGCCCGGTTGACGCCGCACAGCGCGATCACCACCCGTCCGGCCCCGGGCTGGGTGAACCGCCAGAAGTACCCCTCCATCGCGACGTCGTGCGCCGTCAGCGGATCACCGAAGGGCAGGTCGGCGCCGGTGGCGCGGTAGCTCGAGCACAGCGACACGACGCTCAGATCCCGGCCCGGGCCGCGGCCGCGATGTCGTCGAGGTCCTGGTGCAGCGCCTTACGCGTCGCCCGCAGGGCCAGGGGAGCGACGAGCGCCGTCAGCGCCCGCCGGATCCGTCCCGGACGGCCGGCGTCGGCCGAGAACCGCACGGTCAGCGTCGTGCCGGCCCGCTCGGGGGCCACGTCGAACTCGGTGCGGTAGCGCACACCTCCGGATTCGGCCTCGACGGCCGTGTGCCGCCCCGGCTCCACGGCCGTCACGGTCATCTCCTCGGTCGCGGCCCTGCCGAACATCGTGCGGGTCTCGCGCCAGCGGGTGCCGACCTCGTAGCCGACGCCCGCGAGCCGTTCGACACCCTGCACCCCGCTCAGGATCTGCGGGGCCGAGTCGACGGAGGTCAGCACCCGCCACACCCGGTCGGGTGGTGCGTCGACGAAACGGCTCAGCTCGACGTGGTGGCCCATTCGCGCTCCTCTTCGGTCGGGTCGATCACAGGGGCAGGGCGTTCTCCTGCAGCGTCGGCTCCGCGCCGCGCCGGCGGAACCATTCGAGGCCGAAGGCGCTCGCGAGCTGTTCCGGCGTCATCGCCAGCATCGGCCCGAAGTCACCGACCTGTGAGGCGTGCGCGAGCATCGCCGCCCGTTTCGCGGGGATCGTCGCGGACACGTCGATCGTGGTGGTGATCTCGGCCTCCGGCAGGCCGAACGTGTCCAGGTCCGGGGGCGACGCGTCCGGGCTCACGTCCGGGTTGGCGGCGAGCAGGCGACGGATGTGGTCCCGGTTCATCGCCGCCTCGTACACCGACGGGTGCGCGGTCAGCTCCTGGGCCCGGGCGCCGACGCGGTGCACCTGCACGTGGTCGGGGTGCCCGTATCCGCCGTTGGGGTCGTAGATGGTGACGACGTCGGCGCTCTCCTCCGCGAGCACGGCCGCGAGCCGGGCCGCGGCCGAGTCCACGTCGACGTTGCAGAACGCGGCCGGGTCCGCGTTCTGCGGCGCCCCGGCCATGCCCGAATCGGCGTAGCCCAGCGGCACCAGGCGGGCGACTCCCAGCGTCTCCGCCGACGCCTCGAGCTCGGCGCGGCGACGCTGCACCAGGGACTCGCCGGGACCGAGCAGCCCGTCGGGGACCTCGCCCGCGGCGCCGTCCGTCGCCACGACCAGCACCACCCGATGCCCCGCGTCCGCGGCGAGGCGCATCACCCCGCCGGTGGTGAACACCTCGTCGTCGGGATGGGCATGGAAACACACCAGCACGCTCACGTACTGCATGCTGGCACGAATGCGCTCCTACCGTGCACTGTTCACCGCGCCGGGCGCCGCCGCCTTCTGCCTGGCGGGGTTCGTCGCGCGGTTGCCGATCGCGATGGTCGGCATCGGCATCGTGACGATGTTCTCGCAGTTGCGGGGTGATTACGGCCTCGGTGGCGCCCTGGCCGCGGTGTTCGCGCTGTCGTACGCGGCGCTCACCCCGCTGGTCTCGCGGGCCGCGGACCGGCACGGGCAGTCCCGGGTCCTGCCGGTCGCCGCGGCGATCAGCGCGGCCGCGACCGCCGCGATGCTGGCGGGGGTGCGGTGGGAGGCGCCCGAGGCGCTGCTGTTCGCGTGCGCGGTCCCGGCGGGACTGATGCCCACGATCGGCGCCATGGTCCGCGCCCGGTGGACCGAGCTGCTCCGCGGCACCGACGGGTTGCGTACCGCGTTCGCGCTCGAGGCGGTGATCGACGAGCTGTGCTTCATCGTCGGGCCGGTGCTGTCGGTGGGGCTGAGCGTCGCCGCGTTCCCGGAGGCGGGCGCGTTGCTCGGGGCGGTGCTGCTGGTGATCGGCACGGTCGCGCTCGCCGCCCAGCGCGGCACCGAACCCCCGGCACGCCCGGTCGTCGCGGGGGCACCCGGCGCGAGCGTGCTGCGGATCCCGGTGCTCGTCGTGCTGGTGGTGGCGATGACGGCGATGGGCACGATCTTCGGCGTCGTCGACGTGGTCGGGGTCGCCTTCACCGCCGAGCGGGGCGCGCCCGGCGCCGCGACCGTGGTGCTGGCGATGTTCGCGACCGGGTCCGCGCTCGGCGGCCTCGTCTTCGGGGCGGTGCGGCTGCGGGCGCCGCTGACGCGGCAGCTGCTCGGCGCGACGGCGGCCGTCGCGGTCCTGCTGTGGCCGCTGCTGCTCGCCGACACGGTGCCGGCCCTCGCGGTGCTCTACCTGTCGGCCGGGGTGGCCGTCGCCCCCACCATGATCGTCGCGACCTCCCTGACCGAGCGGATCGTGCCGCCGGGCCGGCTCACCGAGGGCATCACCTGGACGGTCACGGGACTCGGGGTCGGTGTCGCGGTCGGCTCCGCCGTCGTCGGTCAGGTCATCGACCGGTCCGGGCCGAGCGCGGGCATCGGGGTCGCGGTGGTGGCCGCGCTCGTCGGATGCGCGTGCGCGGTGGGAGTGGCCCGGCTCGCCCGGCTAGGGTGACCCGCATGACAATCCGCGAGGTCGAGAGCTCCGACGGCACCCCCATCGTCTACCGCGTCACCGGCGATCCCGCCCACCGCCCGCTGGTCCTGCTGCACGGCTGGGCCCAGTCGTCGCGGTGCTGGGGCGAGGCCGTGCTGGACGAGCTGGCCCGCACCCACCGGGTGATCGCCGTCGACCTGCGCGGACACGGGTACTCCGGAGCCCCGGAGACCGGATACGACGAGTCGAAGCTGTGGGCCGCGGACGTGCAGGCCGTGCTCGACGCCGAAGGCGCCCACGGCGCGGTGCTGCTCGGCTGGTCCTACGGCGGCCTGGTGATCTGCGACTACCTCGCGACCCACGGCACCGACCGCGTCGCCGGGATCGTGCTGGTCGGCGCGATCACCAGCATCGGCCGGGGCGAGAAGGGCGGCAAGGTCGGGGCGGCCATGCGCGCGGCCGTCCCCGACGCGATGTCCGAGGACGCGGCGACGGCGATCCGCGCCCTGGGCGCCTTCGGCACGGCCCTCACCGGGCCCGGGGAGGGCAAGGGCGTCGCGGCCCAGGCGCTGTTCGGCACCAGCCTGTGCACCCCGCCCCGCGTGCGGGCGGCGATGTTCGCGCGGACGGTGAGTAACGACGAGCTGCTGCGGGGCCTCGACACGCCCGTGCTCGTCCTGCACGGCACGGCCGACTCGGTCGTCGACGTCTCGGCCGCCGAGCACGCGGCGTCGCTGCTGCCGAACGCGACGACCTCGTTCTGGGAGGGCACCGACCACGGCCCGTTCGTCGAGGACCCGCAGCGGTTCGCCGCGGAGGTCACGCGCTTCGCGGGATCGCTGTAGCCGCTGCCGACCCGAGCGCCTGCGCCCCGGCGAGCAGCAGTGTCTCCTCCGGCGTGAGCGGGTGGAACTTGACCCCGCGCACGTCGCGGTAGCACTGCTCGAGCGGGCTCGACCGGTAGAAGCCGCGGCCCCCGGCGACGTCGAGGGCCAGGTCGCACACCTCGATCGCGGTCCGCGCGATCTCGGCCTCGGCGGTCATCACCGCGGCGACCGTGGTCATCGACGGCACCGGGTCGTCGCCGACGACGTCGAGGGCACCGTCGAGGGCCCACGACGCGACCTGCAGGCGGGTGGCCGCGACGCCGAGCTGGCGTCGCACGCTCGGGTCGCCGGCCCGCGGCGTCCCGGCGACGAGCGCGGTCGCGTGCGCGTGCGCGGCCTCGGCAACCCCGAGATACACGGCCGCGACGACGGGCATGGCGACGCTGAGCACCAGCTGGAACGGCGGGTCGATCACCCCGTACGGGCGGCGGGCGACCACGGCCGCGTCCGGGACGAACACGTCGGTGAGCTCGACGTCGTGGCTGCCGGTCCCGCGCATGCCGAGCGAGTCCCAGTTGTCGAGGACCCGCACCCCGTCGGCCTTCATCGGGACCATCATGTTGAGCACGATGCGGCCCTCGTCGGGGTCGTCGTACGGGAACATGGTGGCGAGCACGTCGCCGACCGGGGCCTGGCTGCAGAACACCTTGCGGCCGTCGACGCGGTAGCCACCGGGCACCTTCCGGGCGGTCCCGCGCGGCCGGGTCTGGTCGGCGCCGCCGGTGGAGACGAGCACGAGTCCCTCCCCGGCGACGCGGCGCAGCATCCGGTCCGCGCCGGGCGCGCCGTGCCGGTACCGCCACGCGGCGGCGAGCACGACGTGGTGGTGCATGGACGAGGCGAGGGCGGTGGCCGCGCAGTGGTGCGCCAGGGTGCGTTGCACGGTGGCGACGTCGCGCACGGTCGCGCCGTCGCCGCCGAGCTCGCGCGGGACGGCGAGCGCGAGGCGGCCCTCGGAGCGCAGGATCTCGTAGGCCTCGGCGACGAACGTGCCGTCGCGGTCGTGGGCGCGGGCGTACGGGGCGATCCGCCGGCCCAGTTCGTCGGTGCGGGCGGCGAGTTCCTCGCGGGGGCGGGAGCGGGGGGACTGGATGATGTCTACGGTGGTCATGTCTCGACGGTAGGGGCGCAGATCGATGCCGCCCAGTGCACGTTCTGGACCTACTCTGGAGATGTGCGCGAGTACGGGCAGTACTGTCCGGTCTCGATCGGCAGCGAAGTGCTCGCCGACCGGTGGACCCCGCTGATCCTGCGCGAAATGGTCTACGGCAGTACCCGTTTCAACGAGATCGAGCGCGGCCTCCCCGGCATCTCCCGCACCCTGCTGGCCACCCGGCTGCGGCACCTCGAACGCAAGGGCGTGCTGGAGCGGGTCCCGCAGGCCCGCGGCTGCGAGTACCGCCTGACCCCGGCCGGCCGCGAACTCGCCCCGATCCTCGTCGCGATCGGGGAGTGGGCGGTGAAGTGGTTGTTCGCCGAACCGGTGCCCGCCGAGGTCGACCCGGTGACGCTGACGTGGTGGATGCACCGCCGGGTGGACCGCGACCGGGTGCCGCAGCGGCGGGTGGTGATCGAGTTCGACTACACCGGTCCCGCCCCGATTCGCCTGTGGATCGTCCTGGACCGGGGCGAGCCGTCGGTGTGCCGCAAGCCGCCGGGGTTCGACGTCGACCTGTACGTGACCGGGGAACCGGTGGCCCTGATGCGCGTCTTCGCCGGCACCCGGACCCTCGCCGAGGCGATCGACGACGGCAGCGTGCAGGTGCACGGGCCGTCCGCGCTGGTGCGCGAGTTCGGGACCTGGTTCCTGTGGAGCCCCTTCCACGCGGCGGTGCGCCGCGCCGTCGCGGGTTTCGAGGCCGGCAAGCATTCCTGAACGGCCGGGGTGCCGCGTCGAGCAGCCGCAGCGCGCCGGAGCGCAGGGGAGGGCGGAGCCGGGCGGGGATGTGCGGCAGGGCAGTATGGAGAAGTGACGTCGAAGTCGAACAGCCGTCCCCGCCGCGTGGCCGTCCTGTCGGTCCACACCTCGCCGCTCGCGCAGCCCGGCACCGGGGACGCCGGCGGGATGAACGTCTACGTTCTGCAGACCGCCGTGCAGCTCGCGCGCCGCGGGGTCGAGGTGGAGATCTTCACCCGGGCGACGTCGTCGGCCGACCCCGTGGTGCAGGAGGCGGCACCCGGCGTGCTCGTGCGCAACGTCGCGGCCGGTCCGTACGAGGGGCTCGACAAGCACGACCTGCCCACGCAGCTGTGCGCGTTCGCGGCCGGGGTGCTGCGGGAGGAGGCCCGTCACCCGCAGGGCTACTACGACCTCGTGCACTCGCACTACTGGCTGTCCGGCCAGGTGGGCTGGCTCGCCCGGGACCGGTGGGGAGTCCCGCTGGTGCACACCGCGCACACGCTCGCCGCCGTGAAGAACGCCTCGCTCGCCGACGGTGACGTGCCCGAGCCGGCGGCCCGGCAGATCGGCGAGCAGCAGGTGGTCGCCGAGTCCGACCGGCTCGTCGCCAACACGGTCGACGAGGCGGCGCAGCTCGAACGCAGCTACGGCGCCGACCCGTCGCGGGTGGACGTGGTGGCGCCGGGTGCGGACCTGTCCCGTTACCGGCCGGGGGACCGGGCGGCCGCCCGAGCGGGCCTCGGCCTCGACCCCCGCGAGACGATCGTGACCTTCGTCGGGCGCATCCAGCCGCTCAAGGCACCGGACGTGCTGCTGCGGGCCGCTGCGGCGGCGATGTCCGCCGACCCGGAGGTACCCCTGCGCGTGCTGGTGGTCGGCGGGCCCTCCGGCACGGGACTCGAGCGGCCGCACTCGCTGATCGAACTGGCCGCCGAGCTCGGAATCGCCGCCCGGGTGACGTTCCTGCCCCCGCAGCCACCCGAGCGGCTGGTGCAGGTCTACCGTGCCTCGGACGTGGTGGCGGTGCCGAGCTACTCCGAGTCGTTCGGCCTGGTGGCGATCGAGGCGCAGGCGTGCGGGACCCCCGTGCTGGCCGCGAACGTCGGTGGCCTCGGCGTCGCGGTGCGCGACGGCGAGACCGGGCTGCTCGTCGACGGCCATCGCACCGACGACTGGGCCGCCGCGCTGCGCGCGCTGGTCACGGACCCGGGACGGCGGGCTGCGCTCGCGGCGGCCGCGCCCCTGCACGCGGAGAACTTCTCCTGGGAGCACACCGCGGAGGGTCTGCTCGCCAGTTACCGTAAGGCCGGTGCGCTGCGGAACCGTTCGCTCGGGACCGGCGAGTTCCCGCTGCGCCGGCAACGCGGAGTGTGGAAGATCCGGCGGACGACGGGGGTACGGGCGTGAGCGAGCGACTGAGCGAGACGATCGAGGCGACGCTGCGCGATCGCGGCCTCGAGTTCTCCCGCAAGGAGGGTGGGCACTTCGTCGTCGACCTGCCGGGGGAGAACAAGCTCAAGACGACGACGCTGCTCAGTCCCGGCAACCACGGCCTGCGCATCGAGGCGTTCGTGTGCCGCAAGCCCGACGAGAACTTCGAGGGCGTCTACCGGTACCTGCTCCGCCGCAATCGGCGGCTGTACGGGGTCGCGTACACCCTCGACAAGATCGGGGACATCTACCTCGTCGGCCGGATGTCGGAGGCCTCGGTCACTCCGGACGAACTGGACACGGTGCTCGGCCAGGTGCTCGAGGCCGCCGACCACGATTTCAACGTCATTCTCGGACTCGGATTCCTCACCTCCATCAAGCGGGAGTGGGAGTGGCGGGTCTCGCGGGGCGAGTCGCTCCGCAATCTCGAACCCTTCCGGCACCTGATCGAGGACGGCCGGCCCTTCGTGGTGGAGGACGCGCAGCCGTAACGCCGCGATATCGGTGACCCGAGCCACAATATTACTGTGAGCATGGTCACATAACGGCCGTGTAACTACACGGTTTCGAAACGGCGATTACTCGGACGTCACCTGGGAAAACGCTGCCGCCCGATCTTGGAATGTGAGACGGGCGTGCCGGAAAACAGCGCGTGACCGATCCGTGATGAGTCTCTAGCGTCGTAATCAGCCCGATACCACCGGGCAAGCAACACCGGCCCGTCGCCGCTGACTCTGCCCCGCGGGACCGGAACTCGATACCTGATCGAGGGGCAGGGACGAGGCACAGCTCCGAATCCGGGCAGCGGGATCGACATCGTCGGCCGCCGCAGTGCCTCGCCAGCAGACGCGAGAGGAATTCAACCGCATCATGGCAAACTTCACCTTCAAGCGCGCCCTCGGCACCGTCGCCGCCACCGCGGCCCTGGCCGTCACCCCGTTCGCACTCGGCACCGGCACCGCCAACGCCGCCTCCGGCAACTGGGACGCCGTCGCGCAGTGCGAGAGCAGCGGGAACTGGGCCATCAACAACGGCAACGGCTACCACGGTGGCCTGCAGTTCTCGCCGAGCACCTGGAACGCCTACGGCGGCCAGCAGTACGCCCCCACCGCCGACCAGGCGACCCGGGAGCAGCAGATCGCCATCGCCGAGAACGTCCTGGCCGGCCAGGGCGTCGGTGCGTGGCCGGTGTGCGGTCAGTACCTCTGATCCCACCGCCCGGGCTCACGCCCGTAGCAGCCGAACGAACCCCGCGTGCACCGCACGCGGGGTTCGTCGGGTTCTCACCGGATCCGCGACGCGGCCGACCGGCGGTAGGCGGCGGCCTCGAAGTCGAGGTATCCCCCGAACGAGACGGCGTCGGCGAAGGGCAGGATCTGGGTGGCCCAGAAACCGGCGATGCCGTTCTGGCGGTCGATCCAGTAGTACAGGTTCGCCAGGCCGGCCCAGCCGAGCGCCCCGGCGGGCCGACCCGTCGGCGCCGGCTCCTCGTTGACCATGAACGTGTATGCCCAGTTCTTGGGTAGCCCGGGGAAGAACTCCGCATCGTTCGACAGCGCGGGGATCACGCCCGGCAGGGCGGTGATCTGCTGCCCGTCCAAACCGCCGCGCACCGCGTCGGCGACCGTTCCGGCGGCCAGCACCCGGCCGCCGGGCGCGTCCCCGTCGCGCAGCCACATCCGGAGGAACCTCAGGTAGTCCGGGACGGTCGTGTACAGACCGTGGCCCCCCATGTGGACCTCCGGATCCTGGGGGAGCACCATCTCGGGCATCGGTACGACGGTCCCGTCCTCGCCGCGCTGGTGGACGACGGCGAGCCGGTCGCGCATGTCGGCGGTGAGGGTGAACGCCGTGTCCGCCATCCCGAGGGGCTCGAAGATCCGTTCGCGCATCACCTCCCCGAGGCGCCGGCCCCGCACGGCCTCGACCACCAGCCCGCACCAGTCGATGTTCGAGCCGTACATCCACCGCTCGCCCGGATCGAACAGCAGCGGGGTCCGCAGCGCGGCCTTCGACGCCGTGATGACGCTGGGCTGACCGTGCTCCTCGGCGAGACGCCGGTAGTTCTCGTCGAAGAAGTCGTACCCGAGGCCGGCCGTGTGGAGCAGCAGCATGCGGGTGGTGATGTCCCGTTTCGGCGCGCGCAGCAGGGGCTCGCCGTCCGTTCCGAAGCCCTCGAGAACCTGGAGTTCGCCGATCTCCGGCACATACCGGGCGGCGGGGGCGTCGAGGTCGAGCAGGCCCTCCTCGACGCACTGGAGTGCCGCGGTGCCGGTGATCGCCTTCGTCGTGGAGAAGGCGGCGAACACAGTATCGGCGGTCATGGCCGTGCCGGACCCGGCAGCCCGTTCCCCGGCCACCCCCGAATACACCACGTCGTCCCGGTCGGTGAGCATGGCCACCACGCCCGGCAGGCCCCCCGGGCTGTGGGTGAGTTCCCGTAGGGCTGCATCCATGGTGCTCGCGAAGTCGTCTGTCACGGTTCCTCCTGTGCGCGGGTCCGCCGCCGGTGGGCTCACCGGCGTCGGATGCGGACGCTACGGACAGGGGTGTGACGTGGGCCACCTCCGATCGGCACGCGCTGTCGGATTTCGGCACTCACCGTCCGCGGGCCCGGGCGAGGGTCCGCGACGGGTTCTCGCCGAATCGGCGACGGTAGGCGGCGGCGAAGACGCCCATGTTGACGTAGCCCCAGCGGGCCGCCACCGCGGAGACGGTGCACTCGGCCGACGCCGCGGCGAGTTCGTCGCGGATGTGCTGCAATCGCACGTCGCTCAGGTACCGGTTCGGCGTCGTGTCCAGGTGGCGGCGGAACCCGCCCGACAGTGCGCGCACGCTGACGCCCACGGCGGCGGCGATCTCGGAGACCGTGGGCAGATCCGCGGCGTGCTCGCGGATGTACTGTTCCGCGCGGCGGACGTACGCCGGCGCGGCCGGCTGCCGGCCGGCGTCGAGCGCGACGCCCGCTGCGGCGGCCCATTCGGTGACGAGGTGACCGAGGAGCAGCTCCTGCAGGTGAGCGCCCGGCGGGCCCTGCGCGATGCGCACCGGATCGGCGCGGATCGCGCGGACCGCATACGCGAGCAGCGCGTTCCAGCCCGACGATCCGGCCCCGACGACGCACTTGTGCTGCCACAGACGGTCGTCGGGAGCGACGCCGAACCAGCGGTCGGCGAGGTCGGCGACGAGCCGGTGCGGCACCGTCAGGTTGAGCTGGAGATGCTCGTCGTCGAAGTCGACGCGATGTTCGATCCGGCTGCAGTCGGCCACGAAGGTGGCGCCGGAGTCGATCTCCACCTCGCCCGCTGCGACCCGGTGCCGGGCGTGACCGCGGATCGTCGTCAGCACCAGGATGTTGCCGGCCTCGGCCGAGAGCTGGTCGACGGTCACCGGGATCCCGTACCGGAACCGGGTGAGCACGATGTCGCCGATCGCGGCGGAGAACATGCTCGATCGCGGGCGCAGCAGGCGCCCGCTCGGCCGTACGCGATAGGGCATGTACACCTGGTCCGACCACGCCCGGATCTCGTCCCAGTCCGTCGAGACCGTCGCCGGCGAGGGGGCGCAGCCGGAGAACGGGTCCAGCGAATGCACGACGTCCGTCATCCGGCCGAGCCTAGAGCGCCGGGGCGGGCGCCGACACTGCCCGATCGGCTGGGTCCGGGCGCGCGCGACCGGGCACGCGACGGCCCCCGACGCGGTAATGTCCGGCGTGCGTGTGACTGCCTTCACAGCGGTCAGGTACCGTACTCCCGGCACGTCTGGCACGGCGTGCCACAGAGTCCTGCTCCCGAGGAGAACCCATGAGCTTTCGCAGCCCGTTTCCCGACGTCGAAATCCCGGCACTGAGTGTCTACGACTTCCTGTTCGGTTCGATCGCGGAGGCGGACCTCGGTCGCCCGGCGCTGATCGAGGGCGCGTCGGGGGCCGTCACCGACTACCGCGCCCTGATCGGGCAGATCGACGCGATCGCCGGGGCCCTCGCGGCGCGCGGCGTGGGGGTCGGCGACGTCGTCGGCCTGCTCTCGCCGAACGTGCCCGCCTTCGCGTCCGTCTTCCACGGCATCCTGCGGGCGGGCGCGACCGCCACCACGATCAATGCCCTCTACACCGCCGAGGACATCGCCAAGCAGCTCGAGGATTCCAAGGCGACGTTCCTGTTCACCGTCTCCCCGCTGCTGCCGCACGCGAAGGAGGCCGCGGCCAAGGTGGGCATCGCCGACGACCGCCTCGTCGTGCTCGACGGCGCCGAGGGGCACCCGTCCCTGCGCGACCTGCTCGCCGAGAACGCGCCCGCCCCCGAGGTGTCGTTCGATCCGGCCACCCATCTGGCGGTGCTGCCGTACTCGTCGGGCACCACGGGCCGCCCGAAGGGTGTGATGCTCACGCACACCAACCTGGTCGCCAACGTGTGCCAGATCAACCCGCGCATGGGCATCGGCGCCGCCGACAAGGTCCTCGCCGTGCTGCCGTTCTTCCACATCTACGGCATGACCGTGCTGCTCAACGCGGCCCTGTACAACCGGGCGTCGCTGGTGACGATGCCGAAGTTCGACCTGCCGGAGTTCCTGCGGATCGTCGCCGAGCAGAAGTGCACGTACGTGTTCATCGCGCCGCCCGTCGCGGTGGCCCTCGCCAAGCACCCCCTCGTCGACCAGTTCGACCTGTCCAGCGTGCACACCGTGTTCTCGGGTGCCGCACCCCTGGACAAGGAACTCGGCGGTGCGGTCTCCGCGCGGCTCGGCTGCAAGATCCGCCAGGGCTACGGCATGTCGGAGATGAGCCCGGTCAGCCACGCCATCCCGTTCGACGGCGACGACGTGCCGCTCGACTCGGTCGGCCCGACGATCGCCAACATGGAGTGCAAGCTGGTCGACCCGGGCACGCTCGAGGAGGTCGCGTACCCGACCGGCGAGGGTGTCTCCGAGCCGGGTGAGCTGTGGTGCAAGGGCCCGAACGTGATGGTCGGCTACCTCGGCAACCCGCAGGCCACCGCGGAGACCCTCGACGCCGACGGGTTCCTGCACACCGGCGACATCGCCACGGTGGACGCGGCCGGCAACGTCACGATCGTCGACCGGCTCAAGGAACTGATCAAGTACAAGGGCTACCAGGTGCCGCCGGCCGAGCTCGAGGCGCTGCTGCTGACCCACCCGCAGATCGCCGACGCCGCGGTCGTGGGCGTGCTCGACGACGAGGGCGAGGAGGTGCCGAAGGCGTTCGTCGTGCGCCAGCCGAACGCGGAGCTGACCGAGGACGAGGTCATCGAGTTCGTCGCCGAGCGCGTCTCGCCCCACAAGAAGGTGCGCCGGGTGCAGTTCATCGACATCGTTCCGAAGTCCGCCGCGGGCAAGATCCTGCGCAAGGATCTGCGCACGCCGACGGCGTAGCCGGTTACCGTCCGGGCCGCAGGATCCGGCCGAGATGCGCCGCGAGCGCCTCGATCGTCGGATCCTGCGCCCGGAACCCGACGTAGCCGTCCGGCCGCACCACCACGGCCGCGGCGGCACCGCCGAACCCGTACGCCTGCGCGGCGCGGCCCGCGTCGTCGCGCAGCACCCTGCCGTCGGCCGGCGTCCCGGCGGGTCCCGCCACGAGCACGTACGCCCGCAGCGCGTCGCCGAAACGGTCCGCCGCCCGCTCGGCCAGCTCCCGCTGGGACGCCAGCGCCTGCACCGTCGGCGCCCACAGCAGCACCGTGTGACCGGGGTGGCGCAGCAGCTCGTGCAGCCGGAGCGGCGACGCGACGGCGTCCTGTCGCAGTCCCGTCGCGTCCGGGGCGCGATCACCCGGGGCCGGACCGCCCCCGTCCGGCACCTCGCCGCCCACGAGCGGGCTGCCGGGGTAGCCGAGCAGCAACTGGGCCTCGCGCGCGATCGCGGTCGCCGCGTCCGTCTCGCCGGCCCCGATGCCCTGCCGGGCGTGCCGCACGGTGCGGCCCACCACCTCCTCCCCGATGGGCCGGCGCTCGGCGTCGTAGCTGTCGAGCAGGCCGTCGGCGGCGCGGCCCTGCACCGCCAGCGCGAGCTTCCAGCCGAGGTTGTAGGCGTCCTGGATGCCGGTGTTCATGCCCTGCGCCCCGGTGGGCGGATGGATGTGCGCGGCGTCCCCGGCCAGGAACACCCGGTTCCCACCGTAGTTCCCGGCGAGGCGGTGGCTGATCCGGAACACCGACGACCAGCGCAGGGCACTCGCCCGCGTCGGTTCCGGCGCCAGCCGGTCGAGCACCGCCTGGATGTGACCGAGGGTGGGCCGGCGCCCGCCCTCGAGTCCGTGCGCGACGGTTCCGACGCCGGGCGCGGACGTCGCCAGGTCCGGCGCGACGAACGTCGACAGGCGGTAGCGGCCGTCGCCGGGCAGCGGGATGCACACCATCATGTCCGTCGTCGTGCCGTCGGTCCGCGTCGACGCGCGGATGCCGTAACCGGCCGGCATCGACCAGTCCAGTTCGACGTCGGCGAGCGTGTACTCCTCGGGGAACGCGTCGCCGTCGAAGGACACCCCGAGGCCCTTGCGCACGGCGCTGTGCGCGCCGTCGCAGCCGACCAGATAGCGGGCGGCCAGCCGCGTCGTGTCCTCGCCGTCGCGCAGGGCGGCGACCACGCCGTCCGCGGTCCGGTCGAAGCCGGTCAGTTCGACGCCGCGGCGCACGACGGTGCCGTGCTCGGCCAGGGCCTGCGTCAGCACCCGTTCGGTGGCGTACTGGGGCATGCAGACGAATCGGTACGGCACGTCCTCGGGCAGTGCGAGTTCGAGGCGCATCACCTCCTGCCCGTCGACGTACACGAGCTGCCCGTGCATCGGCGCGGACACGTCGAGCGACGGCCGGAGCACGCCCATCGCGTCCCACACCTCGAGCGTGCGCGGCTGGATACCGACCGCCTTGGCGTACTGCGGCGGCTCCGGGAGCCGATCGACGATCACGACGTCGACGCCGCGCCGGCGCAGTTCCAGCGCGGCGGTCAGTCCGACCGGGCCGGCGCCGACCACCAGGACCGAGGTCTCGCTCATCGGGCATACCCTTTCGTCGCGTTCGAGGGAAGTATGTCCGAATCCGCCTCCGGCGCGTGCCCGTTCGCCGCATCCTGCTTCCGTGCCGACGGGACCACGCTCCGGACCCTCTCGCCGCCGGGCAGCGCGCGCCCGACGTCACACGTCGAGGATGTGCGGCAGCCCGGCGCGGTAGCGGTCGGCGTCGATCCGCCGCATCGGCTCGAGCTCGGGCGGCTCGTGCAGGCGGTACCGCGCCGGCGGTGCGGCGGGCGAGTCGGCGGCCTCGAGCAGCGCGGCGACGGCCGCCCGCGCCGATTCGCCGGCCGATTCCATGGTCGCGAGATCGATGTCGGTGCGGACGTAGTCGCCGGCGAGGAAGAGGTTCGGGATCGCGGTGCGCGCGTCCGGACGGTCGGCCCACGAGCCGACGGTGTTGACGAGCAGGGGAGTGTCGTTCGTGTTGCGGGCCTGCGCGGCGTCCCACCGGACGCCGGGATCGAGGAACCACGAGACGACGTCGTTCTCGTCGAGGACGCCGGTGCCGGTGTCGTCGAGGCACGCCGACATCTGCGCCCACGTCTCCCGGGCGATCTCCTCGGCGGTGCACTCCTTCGCGGTCTTCCCGTGGAGGATGCCGGGGGTGTCCCAGTCGGAGATGTCCACCGACAGGCAGTCGTGGGCACTGCCGTCGCCGTAGCGGGCGGCGAAGTCCCCGCGCCAGAACTGGCCCTGGCTGATGGAGGTCAGGGCCCACGGCGAGCCGAGGTAGGCGACGTGCCCGTCGGCGATCGGGGTGGGCCGGCGCAGGAAGTACTGGATGCCCACCATCCAGTCCGTCTGCAGGTTCCGCATGGCTCCGAGCCGCGGATCGGCGGCGACGATCCGCGGTGACCACAGCGGCACGGCCCGCTCCACGGGCATCGCCGCGACGTACCAGTCGGCCTCGGCGACGGCGCGGGTGCCGCCGCCGTCCACCAGCCGTACTCCGGTGATCGAGCCCGAGGAGATGTCGAGAGCCTCGGCCGCCCAGCCCATTTCGAATCGAACGCCGAGGGCGCGCAGGTGCGCGGCCCACGGGTCGATCCAGGCCTCGTTCGTGGGGGCGGCGAGGAGCCGGTCCAGGTGACCGTACTCGGGGACGGTGCCCATCGCGTTCCACACGAACGCCTGGCCCATGATGCCGATGGTGCGGGTGGACGCGACGGTGGGCCGGGCGGCCACCAGTTGCCGGGTCAGCGCCGAGACGAGGATGTTGCGGTAGGCCGGCGACTTGCCGTCGGCCTCGAGCGTCTGCGACCACGTCTGGTGCTCCCACTGGCCGTGGCGGCGTTCGAGGCTGCTGGTCAGGAACATCACCAGCTTGCGGGTGAAGACGGCCAGCTCGTGCGGGGGGATCGCGCCGCCGAGGGAGAAGGCGGCGGCCAGGGACTCCTGCAGCGAGGCGGGGTCGAGGACGTCGGTGCGCAGCGGCGCGATCGACGCGGGGGCGGTCAGGTCGGGCCCGCCGGGGATCGCCATCCGGAAGGCGGATCCGGCGACGAGGTTGTCGAACACGCCGTTCGGGTTGCCCGGGAAGGGGATCCGCCGCATCGTGTCGGGGATGTGCCGGTAGAAGCCCGGGAAGAAGCGGAAGCCGTGCTCGCCGGGCAGGTCGGCGCGTCCGTCGGACCCGGTGCCCGGCGACGGGATGCTGCGGGCCTTGCCGCCGAGGGCGGTCGGTTCGAAGACGGTGACCTCGAAGCCGCGTTCGATCAGTTCGTGGGCGGCCGTCAGGCCCGCTATCCCGCCGCCGAGCACGGCGACGCGCCGGCCCCCCGAGCGCAACGCGGGCGAGCGCGGTGCGGCGTGAGCGGTCGTGGGCGCGACGGCGACCGCGCCCAGGGCGGTGAGGAAGGTGCGGCGGGAAAGCCGGGTGTCGAACACGAGAATCCCCCGATCCGGACGTCGTTCTGAAAACAACCGTTGTCACATATATCCGATGTGTGCGGCCCGCGGGGCGGATTCGCCGAACGGTGCGGACGTGGCACCGCCGCCCGGGCGTGCCAGGATTGGCCCATGACCAACGGAACACTTGTGTTGCTCCGCCACGGCGAGAGCGAATGGAACGCGATGAACCTCTTCACGGGGTGGGTGGACGTGCACCTGACCGACAAGGGGATCGCCGAGGGCAAGCGTGCCGGCGAGCTGCTCGCGGAGCACGGTCTCCTGCCGGACGTGCTGTACACGTCGCTGCTGCGCCGCGCGATCAGCACCGCCAACTACGCGCTCGACGCCGCGGATCGGCACTGGATCCCGGTCGTGCGTGACTGGCGCCTGAACGAGCGGCACTACGGTGCGCTGCAGGGCAAGAACAAGGCGGAGATCAAGGCGGAGTTCGGCGAGGAGCAGTTCATGCTGTGGCGCCGCAGCTACGACACCCCGCCGCCCCCGATCGAGCCCGGCAGCAAGTACAGCCAGGACAGCGACGTCCGGTACGCGGACGTCGACGAGGTGCCGCTCACCGAGTGCCTGAAGGACGTCGTCGAGCGCCTGATCCCGTACTGGGAGGAGACCATCTCCCAGGACCTGCGGGCCGGCCGGACCGTTCTGATCACGGCCCACGGCAACTCGTTGCGCGCCCTCGTCAAGCACCTCGACGGGATCTCCGACGAGGAGATCGCCGGACTGAACATCCCCACCGGCATCCCGCTGCGCTACGACCTCGACGAGAACCTGCGCCCGCTGAACCCGGGCGGCACGTACCTCGATCCCGAGGCGGCCGCGGCCGGTGCCGCCGCCGTCGCCGGCCAGGGCGGGCGGTAGTCCCCCCGGGGGCCGCGGGCAGCCGTCCCGCGGCCCCCGGGAAACGGCCGGTGAACACGCGGCAAATGCCGCGAACATGCGGCGTGACGTGCGGCGGAATGCCCCGACCCGCTGTCACCGTCCCGCCGTGCCTACGTACGATTCGAGACGTGACTGTTGTGCAGGCCGTGCTGCTCGCCGGGGCCGCCGTCCTCGGTGCCGTGTTCGCGATCGTGCTGATGCGGCTCCTCCGGGGCCGGGCCACCGACCGCACGGACGCCGACCTGACCATGGCGCAGGTGCTCGACCGTGTCGTCTACGGCGCGGACACGGGTATCGCCGTCGTCGACCGGTTCCACGACGTCATCCTGTTCAACCCGCGCGCCGAGGAACTCGGCCTCGTCCGCAACCGGCTCGTCGAGGACTCGGCCTGGGCGGCCGCCACCCGGGTGCTCGAGACCGGTGAGCCCGCCGAGCTCGACCTCACCGCGAAGAGCCCGCGCGGTCGTGAGCGCGTCGCGGTGCGCTGCGTCGCGCGGCGCCTGCTCGACGACGACGCACGCTTCGTCGCGCTCTACGCCTACGACGACTCCGAGCAGGTCCGGATGGAGGCCACGCGCCGGGACTTCGTCGCCAACGTCAGCCACGAACTCAAGACGCCGGTGGGCGCGATGGCCTTGCTCGCCGAGGCCCTGCTCGAATCCGCCGACGACCCGGAATCCGTGCGGCACTTCGGAACCCGGCTGCAGAGCGAGGCCAACCGGCTCGGCAACATGGTGACCGAACTGATCGCGCTCTCGCGTCTGCAGGGGGCCGAGAAGCTCCCGAACCTCGAGGTGGTCGAGGTCGACGACGTCGTCGAGGAGGCGCTGCGCCGCACCCGCCTGACCGCCGAGAACGCGCAGATCACCGTCACCACCGACGCCCCCAGCGGCTACGAGGTCCTCGGCGATCAGACGCTGCTCGTCACCGCCCTGGCCAATCTCATCGAGAACGCGGTCGCCTACTCGTCCCCGGGCTCGCCGGTCTCGGTCAGCCGGTCCCTGCGCGCGGGCAAGGTGGCGATCGCGGTGACCGACCGCGGCATCGGGATCGAGAAGGAGGACCAGGAGCGCGTCTTCGAACGGTTCTTCCGGGTCGACAAGGCCCGTTCCCGCGCCACCGGCGGCACCGGTCTCGGCCTGGCGATCGTCAAGCACGTCGCCGCCAACCACAACGGGGAGATCCGGTTGTGGAGCCAGCCGGGAACCGGATCGACGTTCACGCTCCTCATCCCCGCCCACTCGGCCGACCCCCGCGAGTCACAGGTCGCCTCCCCTCGCCGCGAGGGCGGGGCGGCGCTGACGGCGGAGCGGTGACGACCACGCCGACATCCACGACGAGAAACGGAAGCGAGCCGGATGCACCAGGTAACGGAAGGTACGGAGGACCAGCAGTGACGCGTGTGCTGATCGTGGAGGACGAGGAATCGCTGGCGGATCCGCTCGCGTTCCTGCTGCGCAAGGAGGGCTTCGACACCACTGTCGTCGGCGACGGACCGTCGGCGCTCGCGGAGTTCGACCGGGCCGGCGCGGACATCGTCCTGCTCGACCTGATGCTGCCCGGCATGAGCGGCACCGACGTGTGCAAGCAGCTGCGCAGCCGGTCCGGCGTGCCGGTGATCATGGTGACCGCTCGCGACAGCGAGATCGACAAGGTCGTCGGCCTCGAGCTGGGAGCGGACGACTACGTCACCAAGCCGTACTCGGCGCGTGAACTCATCGCCCGCATCCGCGCGGTGCTGCGCCGCGGCGGGGAGAGCGACGCCGAGTCCGCACAGGACGACGGGATCCTCGAGGCCGGGCCGGTGCGGATGGACGTGGACCGGCACGTCGTGCACGTGGGCGGGAAACCGGTCACCCTGCCGCTCAAGGAGTTCGACCTGCTCGAGTACCTCCTGCGCAACTCCGGCCGGGTGCTCACGCGCGGCCAGCTCATCGACCGGGTCTGGGGTGCCGACTACGTCGGCGACACCAAGACCCTCGACGTGCACGTCAAGCGGCTGCGTTCGAAGATCGAGGCCGATCCCGCCAAGCCGCAGCACCTGGTCACCGTCCGCGGCCTCGGCTACAAGCTCGAGGGGTAGGGGGCGGGCTCCGGCGTCCGCTCGGCGGCGGCCGTCGTCGCGGGGTGCACGGCGATCAGGCCCAGCCCCTCGCGGCGGCGGCACAGCCGCGCGAGCTCCTCGTAGGCGGCATCGCCGATCAGCTCGCGCAGTTCCGGCGCGTACGACTGCCACACCGGCGAGGCGCCCACGTGGGCGTCCGGCGATCCGGAGCAGTACCAGTCCAGGTCGTGGCCGCCCTCGCCCCAGCCGCGCCGGTCGTATTCGGTGACGACGGTGCGCAGCACCTCGGTGCCGTCGGGGCGCTCGACCCAGTCCTGGGTCCGGCGGATCGGCAGCTGCCAGCACACGTCCGGCTTCACCTCGAGGGGTTCGATGCCGCGCCGCAGCGCCATCTTGTGCAGCGCGCAGCCGATGCCACCGGCGAAACCGGGCCGGTTGAGGAAGATGCAGGCACCCTTGTAGCGGCGGGTGCGCAGGGCCGGCTCGTCCTCGAGGTCGTCCTCCTCGAGGTAGCCCTTCTTGCCGAGTCCCTTCTCCATGAACTGCCAGTCCTCGGGAGTGAGATGTCTCACGGCGGCGTCCAGCTTGGCGCGATCGTCGTCGTCCGACAGGAACGCCCCGTGGGAGCAGCACCCGTCGTCCGGGCGGTCGGCGATGATGCCCTGGCACGCGGGCGTGCCGAACACGCAGGTCCAGCGGGAGAGCAGCCACGTCAGGTCGGCGGCGACGACGTGCTCGCTGTTGTCCGGGTCGGTGAACTCGACCCATTCGCGCGGGAAGTCGAGGGGAACTTCGGGGGCCGGGACCTGCTTGTGTGCGGCGCCGGGCATACCTGCTGTCACAGGACCCGACGGTAGACCCAGTACCGTATGTATGTGCGCCTAGGGGTACTCGACGTCGGAAGCAACACCGTCCATCTGCTCGTGGTGGACGCTCATCGCGGTGGCCATCCCACCCCCATGAGTTCGACGAAGGCCACCCTGCGCCTGTCCGAGAACACGGACGACCGCGGCGACATCACCCCGCAGGGCGCCGACCGGCTGGTCGAGACGGTCGCCGACTTCGCGGGCATCGCCCGCACCTCCGGGTGCGAGGAGCTTATGGCCTTCGCGACCTCCGCGGTGCGCGACGCCAACAACTCCGAAGCGGTTCTCCGTCGCGTCCGCGCTGAGACCGGCGTCGCACTCGAGGTGCTCTCCGGCGTGGACGAGGCCCGGCTGACGTTCCTGGCGGTCCGGCGTTGGTACGGCTGGAGCGCGGGACGCATCCTGTGCCTCGACATCGGCGGCGGCTCCCTCGAGCTGACCTTCGGCGGCGACGAGGACCCGGACTGCGCGTTCTCGCTGCAGCTCGGCGCCGGTCGCCTCACCCGGGACTGGCTGAGCGAGGACCCGCCCGGCAAGCGGCGCGTCGCGGTGCTGCGGGACTGGCTCGACGCCGAGCTCGTCCGGCCCGCCCAGGAGCTTCGTGCGGCCGGCGTTCCCGACCTGTGCGTCGGAAGCTCGAAGACCTTCCGCACCCTGGCGCGGCTGACCGGTGCCGCCCCGTCGTCGGCGGGCCCGCGCGTGCGGCGCACCCTGACCGCCGCGGGGCTGCGTCAGCTCATCGCGTTCATCTCCCGCATGACGACCGCGGACCGTGCCGAGCTCGAGGGCGTGAGCTCCGACCGGTCGCAGCAGATCGTCGCCGGTGCGCTGGTCGCGGAGGCCGCCATGCGCGCGCTGGGAGTGGAGACGCTCGACATCTGTCCCTGGGCCCTGCGAGAGGGGCTCATCCTCCGCAAACTCGACACCGAGATGGGGGGCGAATTGATGGTGGTTTCGCAATGACGGACGGTCACAGCACCGACACCGGGCAGATCTCCGTCGCGGAGCTGCTGGCCCGGAACGGCCAGAAGGTGAATTCCCGCGCCGGCGGACGTCGCCGCCGCGGCGTCAGTGGGGGAATCTCGGTCGCGGAACTGACCGGAGAGATTCCCGTCAGCATTCCGGAGCCCGAGCCGACCGAGCCTCCGGAGACGAAGGCCCCGGAGGCCCCGGAGGCCGAGGCTCCGGTGGCCGAGCCGGCCGCGTCCGCCCCGCCTGCGGCGCCGAAGGCGGCGCCCGTGGTGCCGGCGAAGGCGGTACCCGTGGTGCCGGCGAAGGCGGTACCCGTGGTGCCGGCGAAGCCGAAGGTGGAGCCCGTGGTGCTGGCGAAGCCGAAGGTGGAGCCCGTAGTGCCGGCGAAGCCGAAGGTGGGGCCCGTGGTGCCGGCACAGGCGCAGCCCGTCGTGCCGGCGAAGGCGGGGCCCGTGGTGTCGGCGACGCCGAAGGTCGAGCCCCTCGCACTCGAGGCGCCGAAGGTCGAGCCGGAGACCCAGGTCCCGCCGTCGCCGCCCCGGACGCGCGAGGAGCCGGCAGCCGCCGAGCGGGTGCAGCCGGTGAAGGTCGAGTCGCCGACCGAGATCATCCGCCCGGCCGTCCTGCCGCGGCGGGCGCGGGCCCACGCCGAGGTGACCGCGAGCGCGCCGGCGCGGCCCGCCGACGCCCCCGAGCCGAGGCTGCTGTCCGGGCCCGCGAGCGACCTGCGGGGCAACGGTGACGACACCGCCGACGGCGACACCGAGACGATCGGCGAGCCCGTCGCTGCGGACGAGCCGGACGAGGAGAAGCCGGAGGAGCGGTCCGCGCGGTCACGCCGTCGCCGCGGCACTGCCGCCCCGGCGGAGACCCCGGCCGCGGCGGAGCCGGACGAGGCCCCGTCCGACACCGGTGAGCCGCGCGGCGCGATCGGTCAGTGGGTGCGGCTGATCGGCGAGGGCGTCGTCGCGATCATCGCGGGCGCGCTGCTGTTCAAGGGCTTCGAACAGTTGTGGGACGCGTTGCCGTGGGTGGCGTTCGCGCTCGCACTTCTGGTCATTGTCGGCCTGGTGGCGATGGTGCGCATCCTCCGCCGCACCGACGACATCACGAGCCAGCTCATCGCTCTCGCCGTGGGCGCCTTCGTAACGTTCGGTCCGCTGTTGTTCCTGCTGCCCACCGGCTGATCCGCACGTCGTCATGAGCGTCCTTTCGCGAGAGATCCTGGTCGGGTTGTCGACCGCCTCGGTGTATCCGGAGAACACCGAGGCGGCCTTCCGCTATGCGGCCGAACTCGGCTACGACGGCGTGGAGCTGATGATCTGGGCCGAGTCGGTGAGCCAGGACGTGCGGGCGGTGCAGGCGCTGGTGCGCAAGTACGGCGTACCGGTGCTGGCGGTGCACGTGCCGTGCCTGCTGATCTCGCAACGCGTGTGGGGCTCGGACCCGGCCGCGAAGCTCGAGCGGTCGGTGCGGGCGGCGGAATCGTTCGGTGCCACGTCGGTGGTGGTGCATCCGCCGTTCCGGTGGCAGCGCCGCTACGCGGACGGCTTCGCGGATCAGGTGGCGGACCTCGAGGACCGCAGTCACGTGGTCGTCGCGGTGGAGAACATGTACCCGATGCGCGCCGACGTGTTTTTCGGCGGCCGCGACCGGACCGCCCAGCGCATGCGCAAGCGGGGCGGGCCGGGCCGGGCGGTGTCGGCCTACAGCCCGTCGATCGATCCCACCGACACCGGCTTCGCGCACTACACGCTGGACCTCTCGCACACCGCCACGGCGGGGATGGACGCGGTGGCGCTCGCCGAGCGCATGGGCGGTGGTCTGGCCCACCTGCACCTCGCGGACGGCCACGGTGCTTCGACGGACGAACATCTGCTCCCGGGCGAGGGGGGCCAGCCGTGTGAGCAGGTGTGCCGGCTCCTCGCCGAGAGCGACTTCTCCGGGCACGTCGTCCTGGAGGTCAGCACCCAGGGGGCGCGTACCCGGTCCGCGCGGGCACGGGCGCTGGCCCAGGCGCTGGCCTTCGCTCGCGAGCATCTGCACCGCGCCCCCCGACTGGCGATCACCACCGGGCCCGAGCATCCGCGTTCGACGGCGATCGAGCAGGTTCGCGCGTCAGGCCAGGGCGCCGATCCCGGCGCCGAGAACCACGACGCCTGAGATCGTCACCCCGGCGACGAGGGCGGCGGCGCCGAGCCACACCGAGGCGATCATCGCGCCCGGCCGCCGGGGGTCGGGGCCGAGCACGGACAGGAAGAATCCGGCCGGGATCAGGATCGCCGAGCCGAGCACGGCGAGCGCGCCGGCCGCGGCCCATCCGGGTGAGGCGCCGACCGCGTCGGTGAGCACCGCCACGAGCAATCCCAGGGTGACGAGGACGCCGGCGTGGGCGTGACCGGCCCGGAAGAAGGCCTTCTGCAGCTCGTTGGCCGGCACCCGCCCGCCGGTGACGCGCAGCAGGAACGTGCCGCCGAAGGCGATCCCGGCGACGGTGAGCAGGGTGGCGCCGAGGGCGATGACGAGTACGGGATGCACGAGGTCCTCCTCGCAGACAATTGGATAGTTGCAATATCCAATACTGGATAGTTGTACTATCCGATGTCAAGAGGAGGTGGCAATGCGGATCTCGGAACTGGTGGCCCGCACCGGCGTCCCGTTGGCGACCGTGAAGTACTACCTGCGCGAGGGCCTGCTGATGCCGGGCGAGGCGACCAGCGCCACCCAGGCCCGGTACGACGAGCGGCACGTCCGCCGCCTCGCCCTGATCCGTGCGCTCGCCGCCCAGGGGCTGCCGCTGCCGCGCATCCGCGAGATCGTCCGTCTCCTCGACGGCACCGACGAGTCGCTGTTCGTCGCCCTCGGCCGGGCCATCGCCGCGCTGCCGCCCTACCCGCCCGACGACGACGCGCCCGAACCCCGCGACTGTCCGCGTGCCCGGCGCGTCCTCGAGCGGCTCGGCCAGCTCTACGACCCGCGGTTCGCGGCCGTCGCGCAGCTCGAGCGAGCCCTGGCCGCCCTCGAATCCGCCGGCCTGGCGATGAGCGACGAGCGCATCGACGTCTACGGACGGCACGTGCTGGGCATCGCCGAGCTCGACCTCGACCTGCTGCCCACCCGGTCCCGGGATGCGACGGTCGAGGCGGCGGTCCTCGGCACGGCCCTGTACGAACCCGTCCTCACCGCGATGCGCCGCCTCGCGCACCAGCACCTTGCCGCCCGCCGCTTCACCGAGTTCTTCCCACCCGGTTCCCCCGACAGCCCCGTCGCCGATTCCCAGGAGCAGCAGTGACCGACGCCGTGCCCGATCCCGAGAACCACCCGTTCCGCGACCTGACGACACTCGACGCCGCCGGCGACGATCGCTGGCTCGCCCACATCGCCCCGGTCTGGACGATCGGCCCCAAGGTGCACGGCGGTTGCATGCTCGCCGTGTGCGCCGCGGCGGCCCGGTCGGCGCTGCAGGCCGCCGGGTCCGATCCGGCCGTGCAGCCCCTCGCGGTGAGTGCCGGGTTCGTCGCCGCCCCTGACCCCGGCGACGTGCAGCTGACCACCACCGTCCGCAAGCTGGGCAAGCAGGTCGGTCTGGTCGACGTGGAGCTGGCTCAGGGCGACCGCATCGCGGTCCGTGCCTCGGTGACGCTCGGGCAGCCCGACGCGGGCGAGCCGCGATACACCGCGCCGCACCCGGTCACCGGGCTGCCGGTGCAGCCGCCCGCCGGCGCGCCCCTCATCGGGCCCGGCCATCCCATGGCGCAGGTGGTGAACCTATGCGGCGGGGCCGACCTCGTCGTGGACGAGACCAGTGCTCGCTTCCTCGCGGGAGAGCAGGGTGAACCGGTGGTGCGGATGTGGGCGCGGCCGTGGCCGGGGGACGAGGCCGACGTCGACACCGCCGTGCTGTTCGCGCTGATGGCCGGGGACATCTCGGCCCCGGTCACGATGAACCGCGGCCTGTTCGGCTGGGCTCCGACCGTGCAGCTCACCGCCTACCTGCGGCGACTGCCGGCGCCCGGCTGGCTGCGGATCATGGCCGACAGCACGGTCCTGGGCAACGCCTGGTTCGAGGAGGACCACACCGTCGTCGACGCCACCGGCGCCGTCGTCGTGCAGAGCCGCCAGCTCGCGATGATCCCGCGCTGATCGTCGGGGCGATGCGGGGCACGACAACGGTCGTGGCAGGCTGTTGCCCATGACGAGAATTGCGGTGATCGGTGGCGGCAGGATCGGCGAGGCGCTGGTCTCGGGGCTGCTGCAGAGTGGATTCGCGACCAAGGATCTGGTGGTTGTCGAGAAGTTCCCGGCCCGGACCGAGGAGCTGGCCACCGAGTACTCGATCCGCGTCACCGACTCGATCGCCGACGCGGCCGAAGGCGCCGACGTGCTGGTGATCGCGGTCAAGCCGGGCGACGTGGACGTGGTGCTCGCGGACCTGGGCAAGGCCGACCTGGACAGCGACCGCGAGAAGCTGCTGATGTCGCTGGTGGCCGGCGTGCCCACGTCGCGGTACGAGAACAAGCTGCCCGCCGGATCGCCGGTCGTGCGCGTCATGCCCAACACCCCGATGCTGGTGGGGGAGGGTGCGAGCGTGATCGCCGCCGGCCGGCACGTCAAGCCCGACCATCTGGCGCTGGCGCGCGAGATCCTGGAGTCCGTGGGTACCGTGACGGTGGTTCCCGAGTCCCAGATCGACGCGGTCACCGCCGTGTCCGGTTCCGGCCCGGCGTACTTCTTCCTCGTCGCCGAGGCGATGATCGATGCGGGCGTCGCTCTGGGCCTGACGCGGGCGACCACCACCGAGCTGGTGGTGCAGACGATGACCGGTTCGGCGGCCATGCTCGCCCGGTCGGGGGAGAACGCCGCCGACCTGCGTGCAGCGGTGACATCGCCGGGCGGAACCACCGCGGCGGCGATCCGGGAACTCGAGCGCGGCGGCGTTCGGACGGCGTTCTACGAGGCGCTCGCGGCGGCCCGGGACCGCTCCGCGGCCCTCGGTTCGTCCGGGGATTGAGGAAATTCGTCGCGCGCATCGTCGCACGGGAACCATTGGTCACGCTAAGCTCGATCGAGCACGTGCGTGTCTGTTCCGCCGGAGGGGAAGCCGGCGGCGCGGGACGTGCCGGAGGTGTGTAATGGTATCTGGAAGCAAACCGTCGAAGGGTCAACCCGAGGACGGTCAGTCGGTTCTCTCCGGCACCCAGTTCCTCACCGTCGCCGAGGTGGCGGCGCTGATGCGGGTGTCGAAGATGACCGTGTACAGGCTGGTGCACAGCGGGGAACTGCCCGCCGTGCGAGTGGGGCGTTCGTTCCGGGTGCACGCCAAGGCTGTGCACGACTACCTGGAAACGTCCTACTTCGACGTCGGCTGAGCGGTCGACGACTGCAATCGAACCCGGAGCGGACCTCGGTTTCACCGATCGAAACCCGCCCCGGTAGGATTGCTTGTCGTCGTACCGGCCACCCGGTGTCGTGAGGCGCTGAGCTCGTCACCACGAGGCCCAGCGTCGACAACAGGCGTACGTCACCGGCGTGCGCGCAGGAACGCTAGAGAGAACGTGAGGGAAAACCCAGATGGGTTCTGTGATCAAGAAGCGCCGCAAGCGCATGTCGAAGAAGAAGCACCGCAAGCTGCTCCGCCGCACCCGAGTGCAGCGTCGTAAACTCGGCAAGTAGATCGATCTCCCGATGCCCGTCACCCCGCGGTGGCGGGCATCGAGCGTTTCCGCCGGCTCGTCGGCGGCCGGCGAGCGGAATGTCCGGTTCGGCCGGAATGCGGAGCGTGCGCCCGAGGGGCCGAAGGTCCCGCACAGGGGCCATTCCGGTGATCGGTTACTCCGGTGTAATGCTTTGTTGCGAAAGTCACCGTATCGTGAGAGACCGGAGTGACGGCAGGGGGTATGTGGGTGAGTTCGGAGATCGACGGTATCGACCCGCCGAGGGTGGCCCTGGTGACCGGAGCGAGCCGATTCCTCGGTGGCTACCTGGTCACCCGGCTGGCGCAGCATCCGGCGGTCGAGCGCGTCATCGCGGTCGACACCCAGTCGCCCACCAAGGACATGCTGCGGCGCATGGGCCGCGCCGAGTTCGTGCTCGCCGACATCCGCAACCCCCTCATCGGCAAGGTCATCCGGAACATGGACGTCGACACCGTCGTCCACGCGTCGACCCTCACCAAGGCTCCCAAGTCCGGTAGCCGCGCCGCGATGAAGGACATGAACGTCCTCGGCGCGATGCAGTTGTTCGCCGTGTGCCAGAAGACCCCGTCCGTGCGGCGCGTCGTGCTGCGCTCGTCGTCGGTGGTGTACGGCTCGAGCGCGAAGGACCCCGCGAAGTTCACCGAGGAGATGAGCGCGCGCCGGCGGCCGACCGGCGCCTTCGCCCGCGACATGATCGAGGTCGAGGGCTACCTGCGCGGAATGGCGCGCCGGCGGCCCGACATCGCCGCGACGATCCTGCGTCTCGCCCCGACGGTGGGCAACCATATGCCCGGCTCGGTCTCGCGGTACCTCACCTCGCCGATCGTGCCCACCATCCTCGGTCGCGACGCCCGGTTGCAGTTGCTGCACGAGGAGGACGCCCTCTCGGCGCTCGAACGGGCCACCGTCGCGGGGCCGCCCGGGACCTACAACGTCGCCGGCGACGGCATCGTGATGATGTCGCAGGCCGTGCGGCGGGCCGGCGGACTGACCGTGCCGATGCCCTACGGGTTGTTCCGCACCGTCGGGCAGGCACTGATGGGGCCGGTGATGAAATCGTTCAACAAGGAAGAACTCGACTACTTCCACTTCGGGCGCGGCCTGGACACCACGCGGATGCGCACCGAACTCGGCTTCGAGCCGAGGTGGACCACCAAGCAGGCACTCGACGACTTCGCCCGCAACGTCGGACTGCGGCGGGTCGTCCGGACGGAATGGGTCGATCGAACCGAGTCGGTCCTGCTCTCGGCGCTCGGAGAGCGGATGGAGGCGCGATGACAGAAGTTGCCAAGGTGATCCCGCTCCACGGTGGGACTGGGTCGGCGCGGCGGGCGGCCGCACGTCCGGGTGCCGGTTCCGGTCATCCGTCGACGTACGGCCTCGGCTCGCCGACACCACCCGAGCGCCCCGAGCTGCCCGTGCAGGAGACGGCGGCCGACGGGTTCCTCGACGATCTGCGGCACAAGCTGGTCGGGCAGATCACCGGTACCGCCGAGTTCCTCCGGCGCCGCATCACGGGCGACTACGAGGTGGACGACTTCGGGTTCGATCCGCATTTCACCGACAACGTCCTGCTGCCCGCGCTGCGGCCGCTGTTCGAGAAGTGGTTCCGCGTCGAGGTGCGGGGCATCGAGAACATTCCGGCCGACGGCCGCGCGCTGATCGTCGCCAACCATGCCGGCACGTTGCCGGTGGACGCGCTGATGACCTCCGTCGCGGTGCACGACCTCGCCCACCGTCCGCTGCGGATGCTCGCGGCCGACCTCGCCTTCGGGATGCCGGTCGTCGGCAGCGTCACCCGCAAGGCCGGGCACACCCTCGCGTGCCATCCCGACGCCGAGCGGCTCCTCCGCGAGGATCAGGTCGTCGCGGTGTTCCCCGAGGGGTACAAGGGGCTCGGCAAGCCGTTCAGCGAACGCTACAAGCTACAGCGGTTCGGGCGCGGGGGCTTCGTCTCGGCCGCGCTCCAGACCAAGGCACCGATCGTGCCCTGTTCGATCGTGGGCTCGGAGGAGATCTACCCGAAGATCGCCGACCTCACGTCCATCGCCCGGCTTCTCGGCCTTCCGTACTTCCCGATCACCCCGCTCTTCCCGGCTCTCGGTCCGCTGGGCATCGTTCCGCTGCCCTCGAAGTGGTACATCGAGTTCGGCACACCGATCGCCACCGACGTCTACGACGACGCCGCGGTGGAGGATCCGATGGTGCTGTTCGAGGTCACCGACCACGTGCGGGAGACCATCCAGCAGACGCTGTACCGGTTGCTCACCAAGCGGCGCAACGTCTTTCTCGGCTAGGGCACCGGCCCCGCGTCACGCGGCGGGGTCGCGGCGCCGGCCGAGGGCGGCGGCGAGCGCTCCGCCGGCCGCGCCGAGCGCCAGCGCCGTCGGCACCCCGATGCGCGCCGCCTTGCGGGCCGTGCGGAAATCCCGGATCTCCCAGCCCCGGGTCTTCGCCAGCTCCCGCAGGTCGGCGTCCGGGTTGACGGCGACCGGCGTGCCGACGAGCGAGAGCATGGGAACGTCGTTGTGGCTGTCGGAGTACGCCGTGCAGCGCTTGAGGTTCAGGCCCTCGCGGATCGCCAGGGCCCGCACCGCGTGGGCCTTGCCCAGGCCGTGCAGGATGTCCCCGACGAGGCGGCCGGTGAACACGCCGTCCTCCGATTCGGCGACGGTGCCGAGGGCGCCGGTCAGGCCGAGCCGCTCGGCGATGACGTTCGCCAGTTCGACCGGGGTGGCCGTCACCAGCCACACCTGCTGCCCGGCGTCGAGGTGCATCTGCGCCAGCGCCCGGGTGCCGGGCCAGATCTTGTCCGCGATGATCTCGTCGTAGATCTCCTCGCCGAGGCGGGCCAGCTCCGCCGTGGACCGGCCGGCGACGAACGACAGCGCCTTCTCGCGGCCGCTGGCGACGTCGTCCGAGTTCTCCTTGCCGGTGACCCGGAACTTGACCTGCTGCCAGGCGAATTCGGCCAGGTCGGACTTGGTGAAGTAGTCGCGGGCGGCGAGTCCGCGCGCGAAATGGATGATCGACGCGCCCTGCACCATCGTGTTGTCGACGTCGAAGAACGCGGCCGCGGTCAGGTCCTGCGGAACGGCGGTGGTCGAGGTGTCGGCGGGCTCGGCCTCGGTGCGGGCCTCCTGCAGCGCGAGAGCGGCGTCGGCGCTCGCCTGGCCGGCGAGGTTCGCGCGGACCTCGGCCTCGCTGGGGCCGAACTTGCTCAGCAGCCGGCGCCGGCCGGGCCGGATCAGACCCGCCAGGGTCTCGCTGACGCGGCCGGCCAGGTTCTCGCCGAATCCCCAGCCGTGTGGCACTGGACGTTCCGGCACCTGCACCTCCCTGTTGCGCGACGGCCGCGCCGTCGAGTGCTGCCGGCCGGTTCGTCGGCGGCCGGCCGTCGTGTGTGGCAGACCGCCCCAGCCTAGCCCGCGACACGGCCCCCTCCGCGCGTTGCCGCATGTGGCCGGTGGGTGTGACGTTCGTCTCGGCGGGGTATGACGCACAGTTGACCCCATGAGCGAACATCTGCCCGGACCCGCCGCCACATCCGGCACCCGCCACGAGATCACCCTCCTCGTCCGAGCCGGCTGCGGTGCCTGCGCGCCGGCACTGACTCTGCTCGAGCAACTGTGCGACGAGTTCGGAGCCGGGCTGACGTGCATCGACGTCGATCGGGCTGCCTCAACGGATCCCGACCTGCGCGCCGAATTCGGCGATCGTCTGCCGGTGGTGCTGCTCGACGGCCGTGAGCACAGCTACTGGGAGGTCGACGAGCCGCGGTTGCGGGCCGATCTCGCCGGTTGAGCGCCCCTGGGCGGAACCGTCGTGCAGGTGAGAAGCACATTCGGGGCCGTTCGAGCAACTTTGTGCAGGGCTTCACAAGCGGTTACCGTGGTGTGAACGAATCCCCCGGATCACCGTGAGGACCGACGTGTACCCGTCGGCCGGACGAGGAGCCACGAACGTGACAGAGCTGCACCCCCCGCAGGGCGACGCTGCCCGCGGCGGCGTCGCCGAAGTCGGCGGGGGTGCGTCTCCCGGTGTCCCTGTGCGGGACATCCCCCAGGCTACTGTGACGCGTCTCGCGACGTATCTGCGGGTCCTCGGAATGCTCGCCGACGAGGGCACGCTCATCGTCTCGAGCGAGGAACTCGCCACCGCGTCCGGGGTCGGTTCCGCGAAGCTTCGCAAGGATCTGTCCTTTCTCGGGCCCAACGGGGTGCGCGGCGTCGGCTACGACGTGCTGCGCCTGCAGGCCCGCATCGAGAACGCACTCGGCCTCGACCGGGGGCACCGCGTGGTGCTCGTCGGCGTCGGCAATCTCGGCCGTGCCCTGGCCGGGTACGCCGGCTTCGACCGCCGAGGGTTCACGATGGCCGGACTGTTCGACGCCGACCCGGCGCGGGTGGGGACGCGGGTGGGGAACCTGACCATCCGCCACGTCGACGGGCTCGAAGCGGCCGCCCGCGAACTCGGTGCCACGATCGGCGTCATCGCCACCCCGGACGCCGCCGCCCAGGGTGTGTGCGACCTGCTGGTGCGCTCCGGTGTCCGGTCCGTGCTGAGCTTCGCCTCGGCGCCCCTCGCGGTGCCCGACCATGTCGAGGTCCGGCGGGTCGACCTGTCCGTGGAAATGCAGGTCCTCTCGTTCCACAGCGCCCGCAACGACGCACTCGCCCAGGTGGCGGGCGGCAGTCACGCGGGTCTGACCGACACCCGGCGCGCCGCGTCGGGGCTCACCGCGCCGAGCGCGAACGGGCACACCGCATCAGGAACGCCGAGCCCAGTGGCCTCGGCAGCGACAAGAAACGGATCGGTGATTGCGCCGTGAGTGTTCTCCTCGTCGGGGTCTCGCACAGGACCGCGCCCGTCTCGGTCCTCGAGAAGGTCGCCGTCACCGACACCGATCGACCCAAGCTGACCGACAAGATGATGGCCTCCGACCACATCTCGGAGGCGATGATCGTCTCCACCTGCAACCGGGTGGAGATCTACGCGGTGGTCGACGCGTTCCACGGTGCGCTGGCCGACGTCAGCGAGCTCATGGCCGAGCACTCGGGCCTGACCCTCGTCGATCTGCACAAGCACGCGTACGTGCGCTACAGCGAGGCGGCCGCCGAGCATCTGTTCGCCGTGGCCAGCGGGCTGGACTCCATGGTGGTCGGCGAGCAGCAGATCCTCGGCCAGATCCGTACCGCCTACGCGAGCGCCGACGCCCAGCAGGCCGCCGGCCGGGCCCTGCACGAGCTGGCCCAGCAGGCGCTGCGCGTGGGCAAGCGGGTGCACACCGAGACCGGCATCGACGCGGCGGGTGCGTCCGTCGTGTCGGTGGCGCTGGACAAGGCCGCGACATCGCTCGACGGTCTCGCCGGCCGCACCGCCGCCGTGATCGGCGCGGGCGCGATGGGTGGGCTCGCCGTCGCGCACCTCACCCGCGCCGGAATCGGGCGCATCGTGGTGGTCAACCGGACCCGCGAGCGCGCCGAGCGGCTCGCCGAGACCGCACGCGGCAACGGCGTCGAGGCCGACGTCATGCCGTTCGAGCGGCTCGCCGCCGCGTTGTCGCAGGCCGATGTGGCCGTCACCTGCACGGGGGCCGTCGGTACGGTCGTCACCCTCGCCGACGCGCACCGGGCCCTCGCCCAGCCCGAGCGCAGCACCCGCCCGCTGGTGATCTGCGATCTCGGCCTGCCGCGCGACGTGGAGCCTGCCGTCTCGGGTCTGCCCGGCGTCACCGTCTTCGACATGGAGTCGCTGCAACGCGATCCCGCGGCCGGGGCCGCCGCCTCCGACACCGAGGCCGCCCGCTCGATCGTCGCCGGCGAACTCGCCGACTACCTCGCGTCCCAGCGCCTCGCCGAGGTCACCCCCACCGTCACCGCCCTGCGCCAGCGTGCCGCCGAGGTCGTCGAGGGCGAGCTGCTGCGGCTCGAGTCCCGGTTGCCGGGGCTCGACGACGGCCAGCGCGGGGAGGTCGCCCGCACAGTGCGCCGCGTCGTGGACAAGCTGCTGCACGCGCCGACGGTGCGCGTCAAACAACTGGCGTCCACCCCCGGCGGCGACCAGTACGCCGAGGCGCTGCGCGAGCTGTTCGAACTGCGTCCGGGTGCCGCCGAGGCCGTCGCCACCCCGGTGGCGAAGGAGCTCGGCGCGCTGCCCGACGTGACCGGCGCGACCGATCTCTCGGCCGCGCTGGATCCGGCCGTCACCACGGAGCTGCAGGCTCCCCGGAAGCAGTTTCCCGGGCCGCTGGGGGCTCCCCGAGAGGAAAGGCAGGCATGAGCGCCGAGGTCGCATCGGACACCCGGATCGAAGCCGGGACCGGCAGCCGCACGCTGCGGATCGGAACGCGCGGCAGCCTGCTGGCGACCACGCAGGCGGGCACCGTCCGGGACGCGCTGATCGCCGCCGGCCATCCCGCCGAGCTGGTCGTCATCACCACCAAGGGCGACGTGACCGCCGGTCCGGTCGAGCGGATCGGCGTCGGCGTCTTCACCGCCGAGCTGCGCGAGGCGCTGCTCGCCGGCGACGTCGACCTGGCGGTGCACTCGTACAAGGATCTGCCGACCGCGCAGGATCCGCGTCTGGTGATCGCGGCCGTGCCGCCGCGTGAGGATCCGCGTGACGCGCTCGTCGCCCGCGACGGCCTGGTGCTCGGCGAACTGCCGCCCGGCTCCCGCGTGGGCACCTCCGCGCCGCGGCGGCGTGCCCAGCTCGCCGCCATGGGCCTGGGCCTCGACATCCAGCCGCTGCGCGGGAACATCGACACCCGGCTCGGGAAGGTCGCGTCCGGCGAACTGGACGCCATCGTCATCGCCCGGGCGGGGCTCTCGCGCATCGGCCGCCTCGACCGGATCACCGAGTCGCTCGAGCCGGTGCAGATGCTGCCGGCGCCCTCCCAGGGGGCCCTCGCGGTCGAATGCCGCGCCGGGGACACCGCACTGATCGAGATCCTCGCCGGCCTCGACGACCGCGCCAGCCGCGTCGCGGTCGTCGCCGAACGGGCCCTGCTCGCCGAGCTCGAGGCCGGCTGCACCGCCCCGGTCGGGGCCGTTGCCGAGGTCGTCGAATCCCTCGACGACGACGGCCGCGTGATCGAGGAACTGTCCGTGCGCGGCTGCGCCGCCGCCCTGGACGGCTCGGACGTGCTGCGCGCGAGCGCCGTCGGCGATCCCGACCGCGCGGAGGAGCTGGGCCGGGCGGTGGCCCGCGAGTTGCTCGATCTCGGTGCGCGCGAGCTGATGACCAGCCGTGCGGACGACGCGCCGGAACAGGGCACCGCTGATGTTTGACGCCCTCCGTCCACACCCCAGGTTTCCCCTTACCGCAGATTTGACCGCACTGGAGAATGACCGATGAGCCGAGTCCGTAAGCACAATCCCGGACGGATCCTGTTCGTGGGAGCTGGGCCGGGCGACCCGGCTCTGCTGACCGTGCGAGCCCGCGACGTGCTCGCGGGCGCGACGATCGCCTTCACCGACCCCGACGTCGACAAGGGGGTGGTCGCGCTCGTCGGTACCACCGCCGGCCGGGACCCGGAGACCGGGGAGCCCGTCGCCGAGGTGCGTCCCGCGCTGGGCGAGCCCACCGAGGTCGCCAAGACCCTCGTCGCGGAGGCAAAGAACGGCCACGACGTCGTGCGCCTCGTCGCCGGTGATCCGCTGACCACCGACTCGGTGATCGCCGAGGTCAACGCCGTCGCCCGCACCCAGGTGGTGTTCGAGGTCCTGCCGGGCCTGACCCCCGGCTCGGCCGTGCCGAGCTACGCGGGCATGGCCCTGGGCTCGTGCCACACCGAGGTCGACGTGCGCGGCGAGGTGGACTGGGCGGCGCTCGCCGCCGCGCCCGGCCCGCTGGTGCTGCACGCCACGTCCGGTCACCTCGCGGAGACCGCCAGCGCCCTCGTCGAGCACGGGCTGGCGCCGCAGACCCCCGCGGCGATCACCGTCCGTGGCACGACCCGTCAACAGCGCACCGTCGAGGCCACCCTCGCCACGCTCAACGATGCCGGCTCCGAGTTGGTGGGGCCGCTCATCGTCACCGTCGGCAAGATCGTCTCGCAGCGCGGCAAGCTCTCGTGGTGGGAGTCCCGCGCGCTGTACGGCTGGACGGTGCTGGTGCCGCGCACCAAGGAGCAGGCCGGGGAGATGAGCGAGCGGCTCGTCGCGCACGGCGCCATCCCGATCGAGGTGCCGACCATCGCCGTCGAGCCGCCCCGCAGCCCGGCCCAGATGGAGAGGGCCGTCAAGGGTCTCGTGGACGGCCGCTACCAGTGGGTGGTGTTCACCTCCACCAACGCGGTGCGCGCGGTGTGGGAGAAGTTCGAGGCGTTCGGTCTCGACGCCCGCGCCTTCTCGGGCGTGAAGATCGCGTGTGTCGGGCAGGCGACGGCGGACAAGGTGCGCTCGTTCGGGATCACCCCCGAGCTGGTGCCCTCCGGTGAGCAGTCCAGCGAGGGCCTGCTGGCCGAGTTCGCCCCGTACGACGACGTTTTCGACCCGGTCAACCGGGTGCTGCTGCCGCGCGCCGACATCGCCACCGAGACCCTCGCCGAGGGCCTGCGCGAGCGGGGCTGGGAGATCGACGACGTGACGGCCTACCGCACGGTGCGGGCAGCGCCGCCGCCGGCCGAGACCCGCGAGATGATCAAGACCGGTGGGTTCGACGCGGTGTGCTTCACCTCGTCCTCGACGGTCCGCAACCTCGTGGGTATCGCCGGTAAGCCGCACGCGCGCACCATCGTCGCGTGCATCGGGCCGAAGACCGCGGAGACCGCGATCGAGTTCGGCCTGCGGGTGGATGTGCAGCCGGAGACCGCCCAGATCGGTCCCCTGGTGGAGGCGCTCGCCGAGCACGCCGCCCGGCTGCGGGCCGAGGGCGCGCTGCCGCCGCCCCGCAAGAAGTCCCGCGCCCGCCGCTGACCCACCGTGCGCGGTTCCGGTGGCTGCCGCTACCGAAACCGCGCACGGCTTGCATGGAAGGTGAGTCCGCCGATGTATCCCGATGTCCGTCCCCGCAGGCTGCGCACCACCCCGGCCATGCGCCGGCTGGTCGCCGAAACCTCCCTCGAGCCGCGGCATCTGGTGCTGCCGATGTTCGTCGCCGACGGGCTCGACGCGCCGCGCGAGATTCCCTCGATGCCCGGCGTGTACCAGCACACCCCCGACTCGCTGCCGGCCGCGGCGACCGCCGCGGTCGAGGCCGGTGTCGGCGGGCTGATGCTCTTCGGCGTGCCGCGGGCCGAGGACAAGGACGCCCGCGGATCCGGCGGCACCGACCCGGAGGGCGTGCTCAACCGCGCGCTGCGCGACCTGCGCGCCGAACTCGGCGACGCGACGGTCCTGATGGCCGACACGTGCCTCGACGAGTTCACCGACCACGGTCACTGTGGCGTCCTGGGCGCTTCGGGTGAGGTGGACAACGACGCGACGCTCGAGCGGTACGCGGAGATGGCCGTCGCGCAGGCCGAGTCGGGCGCGCACCTGCTCGGGCCGAGCGGGATGATGGACGGCCAGGTCGCGTCGATCCGGGCGGCGCTCGACGCCGCGGGGCATCAGGACGTGGGGCAGATCGCGTACTCCGCGAAGTACGCGTCGGCGTTCTACGGGCCGTTCCGCGACGCGGTGGGTTCCTCGCTCGAGGGCGATCGGCGCACCTACCAGCAGGATCCGGCGAACCGTCGGGAGGCGCTGCGCGAAGTCGATCTCGATCTCGCCGAGGGCGCCGACCTGGTGATGGTCAAGCCCGCGATGTCGTACCTCGACGTGCTGCGCGAGGTCGCGGACCGCTCGGACGTGCCCGTCGCGGCGTATCAGATCTCCGGCGAGTACGCGATGATCACCGCCGCCGCGCAGAACGGCTGGATCGACCGGGACGCGGCAATTCTGGAGTCGCTGACGAGTATCCGCCGCGCCGGCGCCGACATCGTGCTCACCTACTGGGCGGCCGAGGTCGCGGGCCGGCTCACGTGAGCACGCCCGAACCGTCGCAGTGGCCCGGGCCGCCGGCCACGCCGCCCGGGACGGCGCCGGGGGAGCGGCGCCCCACCCCCGTGGACGTGGAGACCGCGTTCCAGCTGTGGTGTGCGGTCGCGGTCCTGGGCCTGGTGTACCTCGGTGCGAGCGTGGCGCTGATGTGGGAGCGCAGGGACGAGTTCGTCGACCAGATGACGGCCGAGCTGGCGCGGCAGACGCCCCCGGTGGAGATGCCCCGGGAATCGGTGGAGTCGTTGCTGCCGTTGGGTTTCGGGATCACCGCCGTCCTGGGCCTGGCCTTCACCGGCCTGTTCCTGCTGGTCGTCTTCGCGATGCGCCGCGGCCGGAACTGGGCGCGCATGCTGCTCACGATGATCGGCGTCTTCCTGACCTTCACGGCGCTCCCCACGGTGTTCGGCGTCGGTGCGCTGGGCGGTGGGGCCGGACTCGTGATCGGCCTCGTGAGCATCCTGCAGGGTGTGTGCTCGGTCGGGGCGATCGTGCTCATGCACCGCCGCGAGCCGAACCTGTACTTCCTTCGGTTGCCCCCGAGCTGACCCCCCGGGCGCGCGGAGTACGGTGTCTGACGACCCACGGCCCGCGCGGTCGTTCCCGACGAGCGAAGAGGACTTTCATGCAGGTGGAGCCCCGGCCCTACGGTCGTCGTCGTGAGCTGGTTCTGATCGGCCTCATCGCCGTCCTGGGTGTGGTGACCCTGGTGCTGGTCGTCGTTCCGGGCATGCTCAGCGCCTGATCGCGACGTGAGTGAGCCGGCCGAGCCTCGATTCCACGAGCCCGGTGCGCGTTGGCGCACCGTGGCGCTCGGCCCGGTGCTCTGCGTCGTCGTGCTCGCGGTGGAGCTGCTGACCGGGCCGGTGGTCCACTGGGTCTCCCTGCCGGTGATCGCTCTCGTCCTCAGCGGTTTCGCGTACGTGACGGTCGTCGCGGCCCGGCGGCACGTGAGCGTGGAGCTGACCGCGGCGACGCTGCGCCTGGGCACCGAGGAGCTGCCGCTCGAGGAGATCGACGCGGTGCTGCCGCCGGCCGATCCCCGGGCCCGCGAACCCGAGCGCTGGGAGACGGCCCGGCCGCTGGGGGAGCTGTCGAACGTGCCGCGGGGTCGCACGGCCGTCGGCCTGCGGTTGCGCGGCGGCGCCCTGGTGCGGGCCTGGGCCAGGGACCACGAGCGGCTGCGGTCCGAACTCGGGACGGTGCTGGCCGAGCGCGCCGATCCACCCTTGCTTTAATACCCCCTAGGGGTACGATGCGGGTATGGCCGGATACACCCCGCACCAGGAGGACCTGCTCAAGCGCCTGCGCCGGATCGAGGGACAGGTTGCGGGCATTGCCCGGATGATCGAGGACGACCGCTACTGCATCGACGTCCTGACCCAGGTTTCCGCCGTCACCAAGGCCCTGCAGACGGTCTCGCTCAAGCTGCTGGACGCGCACCTGGCCGGCTGCGTCGTCGACGCCGCCCGGCAGGGCGGACCGGAGGCCGACGCGAAGATCCAGGAGGCCTCGGACGCGATCGCCCGCCTCGTTCTCAAACCCTGATCGCCCGAGGAGCCCGATCGGCATGCGGATCGCCCACGGACTGTGCGCTGCGGGGCTGGCGTGCGTCCTGACGGCGTGTGCGCCGGAGGAGCCCGCGCGGACGGTGCTCTCGGGTACGCCGAGCGCGGTCCCCGAGTCGCCGGCCGCGCCGCGGGTCACCGTCACCACCGTCGTCGACGGTCTCGACCATCCGTGGGACGTGGTGCAGGCCCCCGACGGGACGCTGCTGACCGGGGAACGGTCGGGCCGGTTCGTCGTCCGGCGGCCCGACGGGCGCGTCGAGGAACTGCGCGCCGACCTGCCGGACCTGTACGCGGTGGGGGAGACCGGGCTCATGGGCGTGGCGCTCGGCCACGACTTCGAGTCCAGCCGCACCGTCTACGCGTGCCAGGGGCACCGCGACCCCGACGACGTCCGCGTCTACGCCTGGACCGTCGATCCCGGCTGGACCACGATGACGCGGCAGCGCACCGTCGTCGAGGGCCTGCCCGTCGCCCGCGGCGGGCGCCACGGCGGCTGCCGGATCCTCGCGCACCCCGACGGCACCCTGTACATCGGCACGGGCGATGCCACCCGCCCGACGGCGCCGCAGGATCCGGCCGGCCTCGGCGGCAAGGTGCTGCACCTGAACCCCGACGGGTCGCCGGCGCCCGGCAACCCGGATCCGGGCAGCGTCGTGTTCACCCTCGGCCACCGCAACGTGCAGGGGCTGGCGCTGCAGCCCGGCACCGGCCGGCTCTACTCGGTGGAGCAGGGTAGCAGCCGCGACGACGAGGTCAACCTGCTCGTGCCGGGCGGCAACTACGGCTGGCGTCCCGACCGCGAACCCGGCACGTACGACGAATCGGTGCCGATGACCGATCCCGAGCGCGTGCCCGGCGCGATCCCGGCGGTGTGGAGTTCCGGCTCGCCCACCATCGCCACCCCGGGGCTGGCGTTCGCGGCCGGGCCGGCGTGGGGCCCGTGGTCCGGTGCGCTCGTCGTCAGCAGCCAGCAGGACGAGAAGCTCCTGCTGCTGCGCCTGTCCGGCGACGGCCGCAGCGTCACCGAGTCGGCGACGCTGCTCGAGGGGGAGTACGGCCGCCTGCGGTCGCTCACCTCGCTGCCCGACGGCTCGCTCCTCGTCACCACCGACAACGGCTCCGGCGACAAGATTCTGCAGGTCGCCCCCGTCTAGCGTGCCCCTGGGTCGACGCGCCGCGCGCCCGCGCCGTCCTCGCCCAGCCGATCGCCCGGATTGAACAGTGTGCACGCCTGCAGCGACAGGCAGCCGCAGCCGATGCACCCCGCCAGTTCGCGCTGCATCCGGTCGATCGCCTGCTTGCGTTCCGCGAGGCGCTCGTGCCATGCCCGCGAGATGCGCATCCAGTCCCGTCGGGTCGGGGGCCTGTCGGCCGGCAGCGCCGAGAACACCTCGGCCACCTCGGCGAGCGGAATGCCGAACCGGGTCGCCAACTGGATGATCGAGATGCGCCGGATCGTGTGCCGGGGGAAGCGGCGCGTGCCGCCTGCGGTGCGGTGTGCCGTCACAAGTCCCAGCGACTCGTAGTAGCGAATCGCAGACACGGCGGCGCCCGTGCGCCGGGAGACTTCACCGATCGCCAGCAGTTCTTCGCTCGTGCGGCTCATCACGACTCCGTTCCCCGCGCTTGATCTCAAGTGCACTCGAGACTCTACAGTCACCGGCATGCACGGATCCACGACTCGCGCCGGCTCCTGGTCGGAACTTCTCGGCCGCGAATACCTCGGTACAGCATCGGTTCTCGCCGGCGGAGTTGCCCTCTACGCCACCAACGTGTACCTCACCACGAGCCTGCTGCCGACCGCGGTCGAGGAGATCGGCGGCCACGCCTACTACGCGTGGACGGCGACGGTGTTCCTCATCGCGTCGGTGATCTCCTCGACGGCCGTGGCCCGCCTCCTCGCCGCCCGCGGACCCCGGGGCGCCTACCTCGTGGCGCTCGGGACCTTCGCGGCCGGCACCCTCGTGTGTGCGCTCGCCCCGTCCATGGAGACGCTGCTGGCGGGCCGGGCGGTCCAGGGACTCGGCGGCGGCCTGCTCGCCGGGCTCGGCTACGCCGTTCTGAACAGTGCACTGCCCGAACGCCTCTGGAGCCGCGGCGCGGCGCTCGTATCGGCGATGTGGGGCGTGGGGACCTTTGCGGGACCCGCCGTCGGCGGCGTGTTCGCCCAGTTCCACGCCTGGCGATGGGCGTTCGGCGCGCTAGTGGTCTGCACGCTCGCGGTCGCCGCCGCGGTGCCCTTCACCCTGCCGGCGCACGCCCGCGGATCGCGGGATGCCGGCAGGATTCCGCTCGGTTCGCTCGCCCTGCTCACCGCCGCGGCCCTGGCGGTCAGCGTGGCCGCCGTCGTGACCGGCAGTGCGCCCACGATCACCCTCATCGCGGTCGCGTCCGCTGCCGTGGTCGCGTTCGTCGCCGTCGACCGCCGCAGCCCGCACGGCATCCTGCCCGCGGCGACGTTCACCACCGCCCGGCTGCGCTGGGTGTACCTGACGATCGCAGTGCTGGCGGTCGCCTCGACCGCCGAGACGTTCGTCCCGTTGTTCGGGCAGCGCCTCGCCGGCCTCGCGCCGCTGGCCGCCGGCTTCCTCGGCGCCGCGCTCGCGGTGGGGTGGACGCTCGGCGAGATCCCGAGCGCCTCGGCGTCCGCGCCACGGACCGTGCACCGCATCGTGGTGAGCGCTCCGGTGCTCGTCGGCCTCGGTCTCGCGCTCATGGCGACCGTCGTGCGTGACGAGGCCGGACCGGCTGCGGTCGCGGCGTGGGTCACGGGACTGGTCGTCGCGGGCGCGGGCATCGGCATCGCGTGGCCGCACCTCGCGGTCGGCGCGATGAACGCCGTCGCCGACCCGCGCGAAAGCGGCAGGGCGTCCGCCGCGATCAACACCGTCCAGTTGATCGCGAACGCGTTCGGCGCAGCACTGGCCGGGGTCCTCGTCAACGCGGGACAACCGTCCGACGTGCGCTCGGCGCGGCTCCTGCTGTTCGGGTTCGCGGCCGTGGCGGTGCTCGGCGTGCTCGTCGCGCGCCGCGCGGTTCCGGCCCGCGCGCACCGGCTCCGGTCGGTCCCGGCGGACTCCTCCGCAGCGGAACCCGAACGAATCTGACGCCGCCGCGCGTGTCGTCGCCGTCCGGCGCATCGCCTTCCGTAACATCGCCGGGATCCGGCGAGGAGGAGATGCGCGTGCGAATCCCGGGGAGGTACGCGGCGGCGATCGCAGCGGGCGTGCTCGCGGCAGGGGCGCCGAGCGCCCACGCGGCGCCACCCGAGGCGGGCGCGCTGCCGGCGCTGACCGTGACGCCGCTGATGGAGGGGCTGAGCAAGCCCTGGGACGTCGTCGCCGCGCCGGACGGGACGATCCTCACCGGAGAACGCAGGGGCCGCTTCGTGGCCCGTGGCCCGGACGGTGACGTCCGCGACGTGCGCGCCGACCTGTCCGACCTGTACGCCGAGGGCGAGACCGGTCTGATGGGACTGGCGCTGGCGCCCGATTTCGGGACGAGCCGGACCCTCTACAGCTGCCAGGGTCATCGCGGCCCGGACGGCACCGACATCCGCGTGCAGTCGTGGACGGTCGATGCCGGATGGACGGAATTGACCCGTGGTGCCACCGTGCTCGCCGGCATTCCGGCCGGGCAGGGCGGCCGTCACGGCGGCTGCCGGCTGCTCGCCCACCCCGACGGATCGCTGTACGTCGGCACGGGCGACACCGCCCACCCCCAGGTTCCTCAGGACCGGAACAGCCTGGGCGGCAAGGTGCTCCACATCGATCCCGACGGCACTCCCGCGGCGGGCAACCCCGATCCGAACAGCCCGGTGTTCACTCTCGGCCACCGCAACGTGCAGGGACTGGCGCAGCGTCCCGGCACCGGCGAACTCTATGCGGTCGAGCAGGGCACCGGCCGCGACGACGAGGTGAATCTGCTGCTGCCGGGTGGCAACTACGGCTACCGGCCCGACCGCTTCCCGTTCGTCTATGACGAGTCGGTGCCCATGACCGACCCGGCCCGCGTTCCGGGGGCGATCGGGGCCGTGTGGAGTTCCGGCGCCCCCACCCTCGCGACTCCCGGCGGCACGTTCGTCGCCGGTGCCGGCTGGAACGGGTGGGACGGCGCACTGGTGATCACGAGCCAACAGCAGGAGAAGCTGCTGTTCCTCGAACTCACCGCCGACGGCCGCGCGGTGGACGAGACCGCGACCGCGCTCGAGGGCCGATTCGGCCGGCTGCGGTCGGTGACCGCGCGGCCCGACGGGGCACTGCTCGTCACGACGGACAACGGAAGCGGCGACCGCGTCCTGCTGGTGGAACCTGCCGCCGACTGAGAGGGCGAGACGATGTGCTCACCGACGGTGCTCGACCGGGTGTATCGCGAGATCCAGGACAGCCGAAGCCGATTCGGCCGCCGGTCCTTCCTCGCCGCAGTGGGCGTGACCGCCGCGGGCCTCGCCGCGACGCCCGCCGCACGGGCCGGCGGGAACACCACCCCCGTGCGGGCCGACGCGGTGATCGACCTGACCCACACGCTGACCCCGCAGTTCCCGGTCTGGCCCGGCAACGAGCAGTTCACGATGCGTCCCGTCGCAACGCTCGACACCGGGCGGTTCGCCGTCAACGAGATGTCGCTGTGGGAGCACACCGGCACCCATCTCGATGCCCCGGCCCACATCGTGCGCGGCGGCGCCACCGTCGAGGCGCTGCCGGTGCGCGACTTCGTGGCCCCGCTCGCCGTCGTCGACATCGCCGGCAAGGCCGCGCAGGACGACGACTCCGTGGTCACCGTCGCCGACGTGCGGGCCTGGGAACAGCAGCACGGCCCGATCCCGCCGGGCGCGTTCGTCGCGATGCACTCGGGCTGGGAGGCCCGCCTCGCCGACCCCGCCCGCTTCGTCAACGCCGACGCGCTGCGCATCCCGCACGCGCCGGGATTCGACCGCGACGCCGTGCGGATGCTCGTGCACGAACGGAACGTCGTGGGGCTCGGCGTCGACACCCTCAGCCTCGACCGGGCGAGCAGCAGCGACTTCGGCGCCCACGTGGAGCTGCTCGGCGCGGGCCGCTACGGCATCGAGGCGATGGCGAACCTCGCGGCCTTGCCGCCGCGCGACGCGACCGTCGTCGTCGGCGCGCCCAAGCACGTCGGCGGCACCGGCGGACCGTGCCGGGTGCTGGCACTGGTCTGATCCGCGCACCCGGCCCGGCGGGTCAGCCGAGGCGCCCGGCGTCCGTGCCCGGACCGTCGAGCATCGCCGACCCCAGCAGGTGCTCCGGCACGCCGAGACCCTCGACGAGCGTCGTCACGTGCGGGCGCAGGGTCCGGCAGCGTTCGTTGATGCCGCGTGACACGGCTTTCGCCCGCTCCACCGACAGCTGCCGGTGCTCCATGTACCAGGCCTTGTCCTCGTCGATGACACTCAGCGCGTACAGGTCGCACAGGTCCGACAGCAGCTCGCGGCCCGCCTCGTCGGGACACGAGTCGATGCCCGCGACGAACGCCTCGAGCACGACCCGGTCGATGTGGGCCTGCGCGGCGTGCAGCACGTGGTCCTGCACGAAGTTGAACGCGTCGAACATGTTCTCCTCGCGCTTCGACGCGGCCTGCAGCCGCCGCGCCGCCGTCGAGAGCAGGTACTGCTCCCGGGACTCGAACATCGCCATCTGCGTGCCCCGGTCGAAGAGGCTGCCGTCCTCCTCGTTGTCCTTCCGGGTGTCGACGAGGGTCTGGAGGATCTGCTGCGCGGCGGTGCGCTTCTTGACGATGTCCGACACCGTGACGGCGGCGAACTTCATCCACTCCACCGGGCTCATCCCGCGGACCTCGTCCGCGTAGGCGGTGAGCAGTTCCTTGGCGACGAGCTGGGTCAGCACGTGGTTGTCGCCCTCGAAGGTGGTGAACACGTCGGTGTCCGCCTTCAACGCCGTCAGCCGGTTCTCGGCCATGTATCCGGCGCCGCCGCAGGCCTCGCGGCACTCCTGGATGGCGCGCGTCGCGTGGGCGGTGTTGGCGACCTTCAGTCCGGCGGCGCGGCTCTCGAGCTCACGCTGCTCCTGGGGGTCGACGTCGTCGACGGGCGTGGTCTGGATCCGGTCCATGGTCGAGACCAGCTCGTTCTGCGCGAAGGTCAGCGCGTACGACCTCGCGATGAGCGGCAGCAGGCGGCGCTGATGCACCAGGTAGTCCATCAGCAGCACCTCGTTCTCGTCGCCCGGGGCGCTGAATTGGCGGCGCTGCAACGCGTACCGCGTCGCGATCGACAGCGCGACGCGGGCCGCGGCACCCGCCGAGCCGCCGACGGTGACCCGGCCCCGTACGAGCGTGCCCACCATGGTGAAGAAGCGGCGGTTCGGGTTCTCGATCGCCGAGACGTAGGTCCCGTCGGGCTCGACGTCGGCGTACCGGTTGAGCAGGTTCTCCCGCGGGATCCGCACGTGGTCGAACATGATCCGCCCGTTGTCCACGCCCGGCAGGCCGCCCTTGTGGCCGCAGTCGGAGGTGGTGACGCCGGGCAGGTCGTCGCCGTTCTCGCCGCGGATCGGCACGACGAAGCAGTGCACGCCCTGGGACTTGCCCCCGGTGATCAGTTGCGCGAACACCGCGGCGACCGTCGCGTGCTGCGCCGCGCCGCCGATGTAGTCCTTGCGTGAGGACGGGGTGGGGGAGTGGATCACGAACTCCTCGGTGCCCGGGTCGTACGACGCCGTCGTCTCGAGCGACTGGACGTCGGAGCCGTGACCGGTCTCGGTCATCGCGAAGCAGCCGAGCAGATCGAGATCGATGAGCGGGCCGAGGTAGCGCTCGTGGTGACGGGTCGTGCCGAGATTCTCGATCGCGCCGCCGAACAGGCCCCACTGCACCCCGGCCTTGACCATCAGCGAAAGGTCCGACATGGCGAGCATCTCGATCGACGCCACCGCACCACCGGCGTCGCCGCCCCCGCCCACCGCCTTGGAGAAGCCCGCCCGGGCATAGCCGGATTCGGCGAGCATCCGCATCTGCTTCAGCGTGATCGCCCGGGCCGCGTCCAGGTCCGGCGTATAGTGCGGGGCGAACTCGGGCCGGTCCAGATCCGCGCGGGCCCGCTCGCGCGCCTGCCGCCACGCGCCGTCCAGGGTGATGCGGATGTGCTCAGCTGTGGTCGTCATGGACTCGACACTAGGACGATTCGGGCCCCTCGTGTGGGTATGTGAGAACGCCGGTATCGGCTGCAGTATGCGCCCGGTCCGCCGACGTCGACACCGACGTCCACCGGTCCGGTGAGAAGTACCTCACGGCCGTCGGCGGACAACGCGGCGGTGACCACCCGGAAGCGGTCCGCGAGGGCGATCCGGACGTCGTCGAACGAGACCATGGTCACATTCCTACCGGAACGACCGCCGTTGCAGGGTCCACGCCTTTTGGCAAATCCCGCGAAACTGGGACACTGGAGGTCGTGACTGCGACCCCCGATGCATCTCGCGCCCGCGACTCCGTTTCCACCGCACTGTTCGACCGGGCGTCGAAGGTGATTCCCGGGGGTGTGAACTCTCCGGTCCGCGCATTCGGATCGGTCGGCGGTACCCCGCGCTTCGTCGCGTCCGCCTCGGGCTACACGCTGACCGACGTGGACGGCAATTCCTATGTCGACCTGGTGTGTTCGTGGGGGCCGATGATCCTCGGCCACGCGCACCCGGCGGTCGTCGACGCGGTGTGCAGCGCCGCCACGACGGGCCTGTCGTTCGGCGCGCCGACGGCCGGTGAGGTGGAACTCGCCGAGGAGATCGTGGCGCGCATCGAGCCCGTCGAGCAGGTCCGGCTCGTCAACTCGGGCACCGAGGCGACGATGAGCGCGGTGCGGCTGGCACGCGGATTCACCGGCCGAACCAAGATCGTCAAGTTTGCGGGCTGTTATCACGGTCACGTCGACGCCCTGCTCGCCGACGCCGGCTCCGGCGTCGCCACCTTCGGGCTGCCGACGTCGCCGGGTGTGACCGGTGCGCAGGCCGAGGACACCATCGTCGTGCCGTACAACGACCTCGAGGCGGTGCGCGCGGCGTTCGCGGCCAACCCGGGGAAGATCGCCGCGGTGATCACCGAGGCCGCCGCCGGCAACATGGGCACCGTCCCGCCGCTGCCGGGCTTCAACGCCGGCCTGCGCGAGCTGACCCGCGAGCACGGCGCGCTGCTGATCATGGACGAGGTGATGACCGGGTTCCGGGCGGGACCGGCCGGCTGGTACGGCATCGACGGTGTCGCCGGCGACCTCATGACGTTCGGCAAGGTGATGAGCGGCGGCCTGCCCGCGGCTGCGTTCGGCGGCCGCGCCGACGTCATGGCCCACCTCGCGCCGGCGGGGCCCGTCTACCAGGCCGGCACCCTGTCGGGTAATCCGGTCGCCGTCGCCGCCGGGCTGGCCAGCCTGCGCGCCGCCGACAGCGCCGCCTACGCCGCGCTCGACCGGAACGCCACCACCCTCGGACGGATGATCGGCGAGGCACTCACGGCCGAGGGCGTCGCGCACCGGGTCCAGTTCGCCGGCACGATGCTCAGCGTCTTCTTCACCGAGGATCCGGTGACCGACTACGCGCAGGCCAAGGCCGCGCAGACGTGGCGGTTCCCGGCGTTCTTCCACGCCCTGCTCGACCACGGCGTCTACGCCCCGCCCAGCGCGTTCGAGACGTGGTTCGTCTCCTCCGTGCTCGACGACGACGCGTTCTCCCGCATCGCCGACGCGCTGCCGCACGCAGCGAAGGCCGCGGCGGCCGCCACCGCCTGAGCGGGCCCTCCCACGCCACCACACCCGACGCACACCCGAGGAATTCCCACGTGACCGAACCTGCCCCGTCCGAGTCCCGCACCATCGTGCACGTGCTCCGGCACGGCGAGGTGCACAACCCCAGCGGCATCCTCTACGGCCGTCTGCCCGGCTTCCGGCTGTCCGTGACCGGGGAGGCACAGGCCCGGTCGGTGGCCTCGGCGCTCGCCGACCACGACGTCGCGCACATCGTCGCCTCCCCGCTCGAGCGGGCCCAGCAGACCGCCCAGCCGATCGCGGACAAGCACGGCCTGCCGGTGGCGACGGACGACAACCTCATCGAGGCGGGCAACCAGTTCGAGGGCCTGCGGGTCGCCGTCGGCGACGGGGCGTTGAGCCGGCCGCGGCACTGGTGGAAGCTGCGCGACCCCTTCACCCCGTCGTGGGGAGAGCCCTACCTGCAGATCGCGCACCGCATGCTCGCCGCCGTCAACGCCGCCCGCATCGCCGCGGTCGGCCGGGAGGCGGTGTGCGTCAGCCACCAGCTGCCGGTGTGGACGCTGCGCCGCTTCCTCGAGGGCGAGCGGCTGTGGCACAACCCGCAGCACCGTCAGTGCAGCCTCGCATCGCTGACCTCGCTGGTGTACCAGGGCGACACCCTCGTCGACATCGTCTACTCCGAACCGGCCGGGGCTTCGGACCCGACCGTCCACGGCGCATGAGGCGCCGGGCCACGCGACGGGCGGCGCTGGCGGCGGCGGCGCTGGCCTGCGGCCTCACTCTCACGTCGTGCGCCACCGGTGACGACGCCGTCGCCACCGGCGGCACCTTCGACTTCGTCTCGCCCGGGGGCCAGACCCGGATCTTCTACGACCCGCCCACGGACCGCGGCACCCTCGGTGCACTGTCGGGCGAGGACCTGATGAACGAGGGGCAGACCCTCTCGCTCGACGACTACGCCGGCCAGGTGGTGGTGCTCAACGTGTGGGGCCAGTGGTGCGCCCCGTGCCGCAGCGAGGCCGACGACCTCGAGCAGGTCTGTCTTCACCTGCCGCGCTGCTCAACTGTGGAGGTGATGAGATGGATGTAGCGGAATGCGTGGTCCGCAACGAACTGGTGCCGCTGCCTCGGTACGAAGGATTGTGGGACTCG